>JBGTMK010000757.1:0-3748 GCA_041743605.1 Nostoc sp. | reverse complement strand
GCAATTGACGCTTTAGAAGAAGCAAATATAGGTCATAGCTTTTTAGAAATTCAAGAAACACATCCCAATATTATTACTATAGAAACTTATCTACAAGTAGATAATGAAAACGTAGTAATTAATATTAAAGATAATGCCAAGGGAATGACAGAAGAAGTTAAAAACTCTATTTTTGATAATTTATTTACTACTAAATCTGTAGGAAAAGGCACGGGATTAGGATTATCTATTAGTCGGCAAATTATAGTAGAAAATCATGGTGGAAGTTTGACTTGTGAATCAGTCTTAGGAGAAGGAACACAATTTATAATTTCTATTCCCATTTTAGGAGAATAGGTAACTTCTGATAGTTGTAGCCGCAGAACCCCGATTTTTTTAAGATTTCGGGGAACTTATCAATAATTATTTAGGATTGATATAGTGGTTATATTTGATTTCTGGCGCTTGGTAAAATAAAATTTATCTTGCGATTTATAAAACTATGTAAGTAGTAAGTCTATTACTTAATCAAATCAACACAAACTTAGTTATAATTAACACTTAAAATTGGTCAAACACCTGCTATAACTAGTTGTATACATCAAATCGTGTCCTAGTTTTATCATTTACTACAAAATCGATTTTCTGGCTTACACAAAATGTAATTGCTAGCAAAGTATGCAAATATTTTAGCCGTTTTCAATGAGCTAAAAATATTAGCCAAAGTTTTAGTTTATGGTAAAGTGCAAGATGCGAAAATAGTAAAAATTAAGGTGGATATACTGTGGAAAAAAGAAGAGACAATGGGCGAATAGTTACAAATGCTATCTCATTTCTGTTAAATCGAATAACTCTGGTTGTGATTGCAGTTGCTCTTGTGCTGTTTATTGGAGGTAGGTTTGAAATAGCAAGTGCAACTCAACCTAACGCAGAATTAGAAATTCAAAAATTAACATCTTGTTATGCACTGGGAACTGACGCTATTGGTGGAGGAAATCTACTAGAAGGAAAAAATATTTATCGGGATTGTTTTACTCAAGATTCAGTCCTCACTGCTATTTTTCCTGATGGCGCCAGTGAAACACGTTATGGGACAGATTCTTGGGCAGATTTTGTCTATTCAGTATTTCAAGGAAATGGATATCAAGCTACCCAACACCTAATAGGTACGATAAACATTTCAGTTGAAAATAATAAAGCAACAGCTACTTCTTATCTCCATGCGACTCACAAACGTTCGGAAACCAGCATTGATGTTGCTAATGGCACTTATGAAGATAAAGTCGTCAAAATAAATGGGCGCTGGAAAATTCGTAATCGTACTCTCAAACTTATCGATTTCTTGAATCTCAGTTCTCCAACTACTGCTTCTTCAAGCACTAATGCCAGAAGCACTAATTCCTCTGCTACCTTTGTCAGACCAAACATACCTCGTTTAAAAGAATAATTCTTCAGATCAGAATGGTATTAATACGGGTTGGATAAGTCTTCTTTACCTTCCTAATAACCTAGAAAAAGGGGTGAATTTAAATATTCAACCCTTTTTTCTTTGCCGCTTGATTGAAACATAGTGCAAGATAAAATTCAGTTCGACTTCAATAATTGGAAGCTTTCACAAACTTTTGCAGTTAGCCTTGATTCTGTTTGATGTATGAATAGAGAAGTTCGCGATCGCTCTGCGGATTTACAATTAAGCATGGACTATTCCCGTGATTTCCATTACTTACAATCACTACAGTAATACCCATCCGGGGACAAACCCCTAAGCAACTGGTGCTAACCACCCGGAAATCACCCCATAAGCCCTCAAATTTTAAACGAGACTTCAACCAATTCTCTAAGTCTTCGGAAGCAGTTGAGCCTGACTGCTCGTTTGCACATTGTGAACATACAAGCACCAAACCAGATTCCCATCGGGGAGAGACAGTTGGAATGGAAGTTTCTAATGGGCGAGAATTTATTACAGGCGATGGTTGCTGAGAATTAGATGAAAACTCCTTGAAGATACGTCGGAGTAATGCTTTAATACGCTGGATCAATTTCTTCATGGACGACCCCATTTATTTATCTGCCAGGATAGTGTAAATTTCCTGTTTAGTCTGTTCTAGTAGATCGTCCAAGAAGTGCTAGCCTATGCCAAGCAGACATGATACTACTATCTTTAATTGCAACTCAGTATTACAATCTAGGGGTTCCCACTCGCTGGGGAAATTATATGGAATCAAAACATGACTAAGCTGATTGAATACGAAGAAGCCAGCGACGAAGTACGTGCAGTGTACGACGACATCCGCGTTACACGTCAAAATGACTACATCAATAACTTTTGGAAAGCCATAGCCAACCATCCCCCCACCTTACAACGAACATGGCAAACGCTAAAGGAAGTGATGACCAGCCCTGGTGAGATTGATCCATTGATGCGTGAACTGATTTATATCGCCGTGAGTGCGACGAATGGCTGTGAGTACTGCATTGCCTCGCACACAGCTGCGGCGCGTGCCAAGGGTATGAATGATACTATGTTTGGGGAACTAATGGCGATCGCAGCCACAGCCAATATGACCAATCGCCTCGCCAATGGCTATCAGATTCCAGTAGACGAGAAATTCAAGACTTAGAAGTGCCGCCTTGTCTATCCATGCTTAAAAATAAGGTTTAGCAGAATTATTTACTATGCCCAAGGTTCAGATTAACGGGATTGATTTGTTCTACGACATAAAGGGAACCGGTGAGCCTTTGCTATTAATAGCTGGCTATCTTTGCGATCATGCTTATTGGTCGCTGATTATGCCATCGCTGGTTTCGCAATATCAAGTCATTCGCTTGGATAACCGAGGTATGGGGAGAAGTTCTGCTCCCGAAAGTCCCTATGGTCTAAAACAGATGGCTGGTGACGTTGCAGCATTGCTCGATCACATCGGGATTAATCAGGTGCATTTAGCAGGTCATTCAATGGGTAGTCAGATAGCCCAAGAGTTAGTGTTAGCGCACCCTGAAAAGGTAAAAAGTCTGATGCTACTTTCATCTTTGGCAAAAGGTGATGCATTATTCAACAGCATCATCGAGACTTGGGGCGAACTTCCTAGTAATGTAGATTTAAAACTTTATGAAAAAGTTATATTGCCCTGGATATTTACAGATGCGTTCTACTCAATTCCTGGAATGATCGAAGGTTTAATTGAATTTGCCATCAGATATCCTTTCCCACCTGCAACTCATTCACTCTATTATCACAGCCAAGCCATTCTCAGCAGTGACACAACAAATCTTCTCCAACAAATTCATTGTCCTACCTTAGTTGTGGTTGGTAAACAAGATATTCTCACTCCGCTAAAGTTTTCTCAGCAACTTGCTCAAGGAATTCCCAATGCTGAACTTGTAGTCATCGAACGTGGTGGTCATGGCTTCTTGATTGAGTCACCGGATGCTGTGGTTTCAGCCATGCTCAACTTTCTGGGGAAGTTGAAGCCCGCTTATAGCAATTTTGGATTTTAGATTTTAGATTTTGGATTTTAGATTACTTACCAAAACCCTGTTTTGAGAATCTAAAATAATATTAGCTATCTTAAATTTGATATTTTTCCCAATTCGTCGATTTAAATTTTACAGATTATTACTATTTAACTAGCTGACGTAATTTTTTAAATTAAAATATCTACTAGACTGAATGTTAGTATAAATATAATTTGATGTCTGATGATACCTCTTACTGTTGGCGACCCGATTCCGTGGTTCGTTCTTCCCTCAACCTCAAATCCAACCTTTC
>JBGTMK010000756.1:0-4874 GCA_041743605.1 Nostoc sp. | reverse complement strand
ACACGACCTAAATAAGCTGCGATCGCCTGATAAAATTCAAACCAATTGGGAGCTAGATAAGATGTAATTTGCAATCTTTTATATATAGTCATTTTTGTTCTACAACATTTTCATGTTGAATAAGTCGAGTTAATTTTTTTCCAGATAAATAATGTATATATAAAAATCCGAGACTGGCAAAGGTCAACAACATAATACCCAAAACTGTTATGTATGCTTTAGTGTGCCACCATAGCTGCTTTAACAAATCTGTACCAACTAGTAATATCTTCCACAAGAAATAACCATTTACTTTTTTAGCGTCTTGGATATTGATATTGATGTGTTGAGCTAATGCCATTTCGATTTCTACCTTCAATCCAAATAAAGAACGGTAATCCGATAATCTTAATGTAGATTATAATATATATAATTTAAGTTCGTCAAAAAATCTGAATAATTAATCGTTAATAATTTTGAAGATAAAATTCATATATTCTCAATCAATAAAACTTAAATCGTCATAAAGTACAAAACCCTGGTTTATTCAATAAACCAGGGTTATTCTATCTCAACTTATTTTTTCAAATAAATGGGATTTTTCCTCAAAATGGACGGCTACCCGCTAAACTTATCCGTTTCATCACCCGGCGCTGATTGGGATCAAATGCTTGACGATAATGCAAAGTTGCTTGATTATCCCAATAGACAATATCGCCTACAGACCATTTGTGTTGATAATAAAACCGAGGTTGATGTAAATGCGATCGCAGCTGTTCAATTAATTCAGATCCTTCTTGCGGATCTAGACCAACAATTTCCACTTCTGTGGCGTAATCTAAATATAAAATCTTCTTCCCACTTTCTGGATGTGTCCGTACTAGTGGGTGAGGAAATACAGGACTAATTAGGGGAATACTCTTGTCTAGACGGTATTTAGAACGAGGTGTATTTGGTTTATTTAAAAACGGATTGTATGTAATTAACTGCAAATCTGCAATCCGACGCTTTGTAAACTCATCCAGAGTTTCATAGGCTAAATTCAGATTTAACCAGTAAGTATCTCCACCTTCAGTAGGTACTTCCAAAGCATAGAGTAAAGAACCACTAGAAGGATAAGGAGTCCACTTATGATCAGAATGAAAAGTTAGTTCACCAGTTCCAGTATAGCCACCATCAACATTAGAAACGGGAATTATTACGGGTGTGACTCCTGGCTGAGAACCAAGAACTGGGATGTCATCTGGCGGGACAAATAGAGAACCAAAATGAAAAGCAAAGTTTAAGAATTGCTCATCAGTCAGGTTTTGATTTTTGAAGATAAGGATGTGGTGTTCAAGTAATGCTTGTTTCAGTCGTAAGATAACTTCAGGTTTAATTGGCTGACTAGCATCAAGTCCAGTGACTACAACGCCTAGCGGTGCATTAATTCCAGTAATTTGAAAGTTAGTTAAGGTGAGTGTAGACATAATCAAGTATTAAAATTTTACACAAATTCCAAATATTGAAGAAGAATTCAGAAGTCAGAATAAAGACGCTCTCTACAAGACGCTAAAAGCGTAGCTTGCTTCTCTGTAAGAGTACGCGGACTCGCTCTAGGCGTTGGCGCAGCCTCTCGTAGAGAAGCATCCCGAAAGGTATACGCTGCGCTATCCGCCAGTCATACAGAATTTATTCTGAATTCTGACTCCTGACTCCTGAATTCTGTTCGATAACTAGTAATTCATGCCCCAAATATTATTGTTTTGCAAGCACTTCTTGAGGAGTGATTTCGGCATATTCTTCAGGAGTCAAGAAGCCATCTCTCACATTTACCTTCTTAGGTATCAGTCCCAGGCTGTACCATTTATCTGCAACTTCTTGTTGTTTATTAATAATTTTTTCGGTAATTGGTATAAGGGTGAAATCATACTTTTTGTGCATAATCTCTAATGTAGGTGGATCAAGTTGAGTTATTGCAGAGAGCAATTGGGAGATTTCTTTAGGATTATTCTTAGACCAATTTTGGGCTTTTTGCACTTCTTCTAAAAAAACCTTGATGGCTTCTCGATTTTCTTGATAAAATTTGCGGTTTGTGGATATAAAGTTGTTAGTATCTCGCAAGCCATTACCACCATCAGTTAAAACCCGCGCCGTGTTATTTTGGACATTTCTTGTAACAAATGGTTCCCAAATAAACCAAGCATCTACTTTCCCTTGACTAAATGCCACATTAGCATCTGGAGGCGCTAGACCGATTGATTCTATATCACTAAGCTTTAAACCTTCTTTTTCTAAGGCTCGAAGTATAAGATAATGACCAATCGATGCTTTTTGAAAAGCTACTTTTTTTCCTTTTAATTCTTTGACACTTTGAATAGGAGAATTTTTAGGAACTAACAGTGAAACTGCTTGGCCATCAGAAGAGTTAGCCGCTAGATATACAAGAGGTGCGCCGGCTGCTTGGGAAAAAATAGCAGGAGATTCTGCTGTAGAGGCAATATCAAGTGCGCCTGCATTTAAAGCTTCTAATTGTTGTGGCCCGGCAGCAAATTCTGGCCACTCTACCCTATACCCTAACGGTTTTAATCGTTCTGCTAGAATCCCTTTTTCTTCTAAGACGGCTAGGGCAGTCAGTTGTTTAGAGCGGACAATTCTAATTACTTTATTAGCACTAGTATTACTACTACTAGCTACATTAGAAGCTGATGAAGCTGATTGTTGCTGAGAATTATTTGGTGAATTACTGCAACTGAATACTGTGGTAGATAATACTAAACTGTAGCCAAAAGCAAATAAGGCGTGACGACGAGTGATGTGTCGGTTTTTCCAGAATGAAATTTGTTTTCTGAAATTTTTCATGAATTAATTCACCTCTAATTATCTCTGCGCTTCTGCGCCTATTTTTTGCTACGTAACGCTAACGCCTAACGGCGAATGTATGAGATTTGGTCTTTTGACCTAACTACATCCGCAACTGAAAAAAAGGAATTAAGGTGGTTTTACCCATCTTAAGCAACCGATTTGAGGTCTACTGTGGCGGAAACTTTAGGAATATTGCGTGACTAGGGGTAATTCTTCATTCAGTACCCAATTGCCAATATCGCGCAACTTATAATCTACAGGGTCATGAAGCGTAAAAGTACGTAAATCTCGCCAGTAACGGTCAAAGCCGTATTTACTACCCGTAGAACGAGTTCCCATAACTTCAAAAATACCTGTGGTGAGATTCAAGGCAACGCGAGTAGCAAAAGCCTTGGCTGCAAAAACAGAAACTGCTACTTCTCCCCTTTCTTTAAAAGTCAGGTTAACTTCTTTGTTCCATGCTTGTTGTACTTGGCTAGCAGCTTTGTCAGCTAAACTAATTGCTGCTTGCAGTTCTGCCCACAAGTTTCCATAGTGATTCAAAATATAGGGGTCTTGAGTAGCACTATCGACACCAGAGGTAATCCAAGGTTTTGTTTGAGTAATAGTGTACTGTTTAGCAGCCGCCAATGCTCCTTCAGCAATTCCCAAATAAACATAAGTTTTCGTCAATTGGGCGATGATTCCCAAAAATGTACTAAAAGCACCATCAGGAGGATGAGGATATCCCAAAATTTCATCTGTTTTTACCAAAACATCGTAAAAAGTGAATGTATCGCTATCTGTGCGCCTTTGCCCAATATTGTCCCAGTCTTGATTAGAAGCGACACCAGCCCTATCTTTGGGAATTATGAATACTAATGGTAGTTCTACATTATCTTGAATGGCAGCGAAAACGCGGAAATCTGCAATGGCGACACCTGTACCAAAACTTTTGATCCCATGAACACGAAAATTTTCACCTTCTGCGGTAATTTTCAGCCTTGTATCTCTAGTGTTAATGGCATTAGCCCAAAATAAATTTTTCTGGGCAGTTTCCCGATAATATCTTTCCTTTTGCTCTGCTGTTCCCGAAACATGAGCCAAGGCAGTTAAATTCAGATGGTTGCCATACAATTGTCCAATTGAACCGTCTGCCTTCGAGAGTTCTTGGACTATTTTTAAAGCTTCTGCCCAAGTCGCACCAATACCACCATACTCTTTTGGTACAACTAAAGGTAGTAAACCAGTTTCTCGCAACCGTTGGAGTTCTATATCTGGCAGCCCTGCCTTGTTATCTCTTTCCACTGCGGTGGCTGCCAATTCCGTAGATAAAGAAGTAGCAACATTAATCCAATGTTTGGGTTCTTGTTTAACTAATAGTTGCACCATTATCTATTTTTCTCCTTATGGTGAGTATGGATGAGGAAATGGGAATTGGAACACGCTGAAGTTAGGATTCAGTTGCGAGACGAGGAGGTATAGTTCGTTCGCCCAATTCCCAAGATTTAATTTTTGATATTGCTGATTGAAAATATGAGCTAGTACCGCTACGCGGAAGTCAAAAGTCAAAAGTCAAAAGTCAAAAATCCTTTTAACGTAAAGTGTTCAACCGCTTATAAGCTAGTCACTTATTTTTGCCAGCCTTCACTAGTCTCGCGCAGAGAGTAAGAGCTTAAATTAGTGATTTTTCAGTCAGACGGGCAACAACATTTTTGAATTAACACTGCTTCTCCTTAAGTTCTGTTGAGTCTGCTTAATCTTAAATCCTTACCGAGCAAGCACTTTTACAAAAAAACTATCCTGGTAGTGGCAAGATAGCCTAAGTTAACTACTGTAAGTCGGTAGATATTTAGCAGTTTGCTCATAGTATAGCAGTGTCGCATGGTTAACTGTAAAAGGCAAGTACATTTTGGAAAATCATATTCAAATTTAGCAACATCCTTAATTTATAGGACTTACGCAAAAAGGTTGTGAAACCCTTGATTCCTCGTAGGGGCAATTCATGTAGACGTAAAGCGGCTACTCTCCAAGTTCTCCAACGGAGTACCTGTAGGGTATTGCCCCTACAT
>JBGTMK010000755.1:0-2543 GCA_041743605.1 Nostoc sp. | reverse complement strand
GATACAGGGCGTGTAATAATCAGAGTTTTTATGTCCCTAACGCTTGAAAATAGTGATCAAAAAGAGGGGTAAAGGGAACCCCAGATTTAAAGATAGGAATCTCAATCGTCATAAAAAAACTTAATTACGAATTAAAAATTACTTCAAACCTTTAGGACTTACGCATTGACGCCAAATACAAAGCATGAGGGGCTTGAAAAACCATATCTGTCGTAGGGAACATTGCTCATTGGTGTCAACTTAAGCTAGAAATGTCTTCTGGCTTGGCTTGAGTACCCGTCGGAAACTGAAGTTCCCGCCTAATAACTAAAGTCTACTGAAGTAGACTCAAGATTTTTGGGGATATTTAGTTATCAAAAGATAACTTCCGCTATGAGCAAGGAATTTCAATTCCTGGTGGACGTGCAGTTTCACGTTAAGTTGACACCAATGAGCATTGCTGTGCCCTGAAAGCGTGGGTTTACCGATCATCAAAGAACAATTAATAAAGACCTGAAACGATCTATTTTCGTAAATACATACCATGCTTAATTTGTACAGTATACCAGTCTTAACTTAATTAGTTTTACATAAGTATCTGCTATACTTGACAGTATAATATAATAACATTATGTAGCAGCTAATACTTAGCTGAATTGCGAGAGTAAACTCCAAGAGCAAAATTTTACAATATAGCGATCGCTAATCCTAGAAAAAGGATAAAACTATCAAGATTTGGCAACTGCGATAGTGATTTAGTCTCTCATCAACTGAGGGACGGTAGAATATACCTAATTTTCGTAGCTTCAAAAACTAAACTATGACGATGCATTCCACACTCCAACGTGCATTTACTAACCGCCGCGTTCTAAAAGTGATCAGCGGCTTGAATAACTTCGATGCCGCTAGCGTCGCTGCTACTGTCAAAGCTGCTGAATTTGGCGGTGCTACTTTTGTTGATATTGCCGCTGATCAGGTCTTAGTCCAGTTAGCAAAGAGTTTGACAAGTTTACCAATTTGTGTTTCAGCAGTAGAACCAGAGAAATTTGTGCAAGCTGTAGCAGCTGGTGCTGATTTAATTGAAATCGGGAATTTCGATTCCTTCTATGCTCAAGGACGCCGCTTTGAAGCTCTGGAAGTGCTAGCGCTAACCAAGCAAACCCGCGCTCTCCTTCCAGAAATCACCTTATCTGTCACCGTTCCCCACATTCTGGAACTAGATCAACAGGTACAGCTAGCAGAGGAATTAGTGAAAGCTGGAGCGGACATTATCCAAACCGAAGGTGGTACCAGCAGTAATCCAGTTCACCCTGGAACTTTAGGATTAATTGAAAAAGCTGCTCCCACCTTGGCAGCAGCTTTTGAGATTTCCCGAGTGGTGTCAGTGCCAGTATTGTGTGCTTCAGGGATTTCTAGCGTTACCGCGCCATTAGCGATCGCTGCTGGTGCTGCTGGTGTTGGTGTAGGTTCTGCCATCAACCAACTTAATAGCGAAATAGCCATGATTGCCGCTGTGCGTGGCTTGGTGGAAGCCTTAGCAACGGCAAGAGTGCTGAGTGCTTAGTACTGAGTGAGAACTAGGGAGTGGGGAGTCGTGAATATTAAAATTCCCTATTCCCTACTCCCTACTCTCCTCATCCCAAACAATCCTTCAAAGCATAAATTACCTGGTCTTGTTGGTGTTCTGTTAATTCTGGGAACATGGGCAAGGATATGACCTCATGGCAAGCTTGCTCTGCTATTGGTAAGTCTCCAATTTCATAGCCCAGATTTTGATAAACGGGCTGCAAATGTAAAGGGTGAGGGTAGTAAATCATTGAACTCACACCTTGCTCTTGCAATTGACTACGCACCCAATCTCGATATTTGGCGCTAGCACCATTTCGCCCTTCACCTGATATACGAACAGTGTATTGATTCCATACCCCAGTACCCCCAGGTAATTCTTGAGGTGGGAAGATCCCCGGAACTTGGCTAAGAAACTGGTAATAATAGTTGGCAATATCTCGTCTTCGATCATTCCAAATATCTAAATAACGTAGCTTAATCTGCAAAATAGCTGCTTGGAGAGCATCCAAGCGGCTATTTACACCGATTTCTTCATGGAAATATCTAATTCTACTGCCATGATCTCGTAGTATTCGCAGTTTAGTGGCGATCGCTGGATCATTAGTCGTTATTGCCCCGCCATCGCCACAACCACCAAGATTTTTGGTAGGGTAGAAACTAAAGCAACCGATATGTCCAATACTTCCGACTTTTTCATCAGCCCAAATTGCTCCTGTAGACTGAGCGCAATCTTCAATTACTGACAAATTGTGAGATTGAGCGATCGCCATTAATGATGTCATATCCACGGGTTGTCCAAATAGGTGAACCGGGATAATCGCTTTGGTTTGGGGTGTAATGGCCGCCGCTACTTGTTCCACATCTAAATTAAATGTAGTAGCGTCAATATCAACGAAAACAGGCTTTGCACCCACGGCGCTAATTACTTCAGATGTCGCAATAAAGGTGAAAGGCGTTGTAATCACTTCATCGCCTACACCAATTTCTAAGACTCG
>JBGTMK010000754.1:0-5828 GCA_041743605.1 Nostoc sp. | reverse complement strand
ATCTGTTGAATGCTTAAGTTCATTGGTATTTCCTAAGCTATATTCCTGCTGAACGGCTAAGTCCTGCTCGTTCATACAATATCAGACGAAAGGGCTAAACCCAAAAATCAGTTGATTATCGTTTGCTGCTATGGCTGTCTTTGGAGTGCAGTTATTGGAATTGCGACGTTATTTATCAAGTCGAACGTGACTGTGGCGGCAATTGGGTTGGGTTTTACGGCTGGGGTGTCTGGGAAATTGCTGGTTCGTTCAAAAAGAGTATTGAAATTATACCTGTAACTGTAAGTGTATCGCCTATGTGTGTACGCTATTTGCTGGAAACCCCTAATGATAGGAACAATACTCAGTAACTTCAGTTCCTCCGCAGGTACTTTTACACGCTACCTGCGGTCGTTAACTCCTGTCGTTAACTCCTATAATCGCATCTCAAGAATTATTTCTAATCAACTGTAACAAGATAGACTCAAGACTTTGTAATGCTGCGTTTGTGGTACGTTGATGTTCTTCAAAATTACGCTGATGTTGTTCATGGCTATCACGTAACTCAAGTAACACATCATCCAAAATGGCACTACGAGCTAAAACACGATCAACATTATCTGTAAGTGTGTCAACTCTAGTTGTAAGTTGCCTCATTCCCTGTCTCAGCTCAGACATTTCTAACTGGGCGTTAGCTTGTCTTTCCGCTAAACCCAAGATTATTTGCTCTGCACGATCTAATCGGCTTGGGAAGTATTCGGGTGTGTCGGTCATTTTCAAAAGTGTTAAACTTCTACAAGTTTACTTTCTTCTTTAATTCTTAGTTGCTACAAGCCAAATTTATGAGTTTGTACTACTGGTTTAAATCCTATCCATCCTTCTAATGGATAAAATTCAACATCACTAAAACCTTCACTATTTAGATAAGAAATAAGTTCTTCTTCGCTACCATTTTTGACAGCTTCTAAATTAGGATAGCCTTTGGTGTGAAAGGTGTATTTATATCTTCCTGGATACTCATGGTTTTCGCTTTCTCTGATCGAGGGTTTATACTCTTGCATTTTATATGAAGAATAAAAACCGATATAATGAATGGCAATATTTTTTGTATTGGTCATAAGAACCTAAATGTTGTACTAAAAACGATAGTACACAGATAGTTAGATTGTCAATTATTCTGGTAGGTGCGAATACTCTTGTTTCAGGTGGGGACAACCATCTGTACTAATATATTGTAACATTTTTACCTGTGAGTCTGGCGTATGCTTTCCTCTAGCAGAAGTTACAGGGTGAGCAGTTGGGAGTATGTCAATGCACTTTTGCTTTGAACCGATGAATGCGGCTGAGGCAGAAAAACTTACTCGCTGGCATTATCAGCCACCTTATGAAATGTATAACACTACATCTGATGAAACACTAATTGGGTCGTTTGTAGACCATGAGAACGCTTACTATAGCATTCAGGGCAATGGCGAACTGGTTGGGTTTTGCTGCTTTGGGAAGGAGGCTCAAGTCCCAGGAGGTGATTATGCAAAGGACTCACTTGACATTGGTTTGGGAGTACGCCCCGACCTCACGGGTCAGGGAAGGGGACAGATGTATATTGCAGATGTCCTCAATTTTGCACGTTCAAAGTTTAATCCCACCCTATTTCGCATTACAGTGGCAGCATTTAATGAACGTGCGCTCAAAGCATGGAAAAAAGCCGGATTTAAACAGGTACAGTCATTTCAAGCACTAGACGATAAGGAACTATTTATTATACTGGTGCGGCATATTTGAGAAGTCTACTGTAGAGAGTACATCTGTACATTACAGTTTTCTGGCTGCCACTTGGACTCTTTACATCCCTGCGTATTATGGTTGGTAGTGTAACGATGCCCCGCCCTACGCTAAGAGCGATCGCCCACAGCCGAATGTCCAGTACTTCACCAAAGTTTACGCCCGTAACCTGGGTGTTCACTTACCACCTGTCAAGCTTTCAGAGCAGAAGTGAGTTTGGGCAACTGGTGTCAGAGATGGAGTTGTCAGAGATACAGTTAATTTCCAGTAGTTGTGTTGAGTTCACCCCTTTTCCCTTTTGCCCTCTTGTTTGCACCTTGTGTCACATGAGATTCTTCTTCTTGCTTACTGGAGTTAACCATTTTAACCAAGTGCTGATTTAGATAACTCTGCGCCGAGATATACAGACTTTCCCAAATCTCTTGATTGCGGCTGATTTTTGTGCCGACTGTATTTCCTGCTGTTTTCTCCGACACCAAGTATTTGCGGAAATAGTTATTCCACAGGTGTTGGAGGAAATCTTCAGCAAATTCGTTAAACGGCAGAATCCATTTATAGTCCTTGTCCAAAAATACCCGATAGGACGCAATTATCGGTAGTGCTAAGTCGGTTGGCGCACCAAACCCGAATGAATACTTGCTGTCCGGCAACAACGTAGTTTTACGTATATCAATTGATGCTAAATCGTTGGAACCCTTTCTTCTGGGGTTGCTGATATGTTCTTGGATTATTTCATAAAGTCTTTGCTCTATCCATAGAGCATGAGTCAAGAGAGGCAAAAGTGCAGTTAATCTTTCCCTTTCCGTGTCTGTGATGTTAGATGGGGGACTCATCCCTGCTGGGTGTTTGGTTCGTTTATTGCCGTCGGGGTTGTATCTATTTCTATCGAGGCAGTTAATTAACTTCACCAAATGGTTCACATTACATTGGGCATTTCTGGGAGCGCCGCTTTGGTTTTGATAATAAGCAATGCGGAATTTTCTATCTTCTTTCTGTTCTAACTGGGCTAAATACTGCTTGATGAATTTGTAATCACCCCTAGCGTTGACTTTGGAGCGAGAATCTACTGGCGTTGTGGTGTTGGAGGCCAGGGCTATATCCTTAGCCTCGTCTTCCAATAGTCCGATGTAGATGGTAACTTTTACTCGGGCTTTGGTTAGGTCATATTTGTAATTTTTCGCTTGCTCAAACCCTAATACTGTGTGCCCACCGTTAATAATGCCATCACTACCCCCCTCGTTAGCTTCTAAGACTTCTAGCTCTAGTTCAGTTTTGTTCTTGATAGGCTTAACTTTATTGGCTGACAGAACGATTCCGCTATGACGAGAGAAGAATTTTTCGGGTTCGGTTGTCAGTGAGTCGAAGACTTGTCTGTAGGTCGCGCTTTTGCGGTTTGGTTCCCGGATGTTGGGTTCTAGGGGTAGGTCTGTCGGAAACGAATCTACATGAGCAGTGGCGATGATGCAATTGGGGTTGGCTTGAAAATAGTTATCTATCTTGATGTTCCAAGTCTTGGGCATGGTTTGTTTGCAATGTCAGGGGAATTTCTATGTTAACCAAAACCCGTATCTGATATCCTGTTTCTTGCTAATGCCAAGTACCGTTATGCCAACCCAAAAATGCGCTGTCAGGGCTAGGGTAAGGGGTTTAAAACCTTTCCCCCCGCCCCTTATCCTCAGAGGGAACTCCACCTTCGCCAAAAAATAGCCAAGTCATTTCCAATTCGCAATTACCAATGGGCTAACGCCCCGCTCCGCTAACGCAATTCGCTTTTTCACTCCCCACGCACGCCACTTGCTTTATGCAGGTGTTCCGTCCACCGCAGTGGCTTATGAATGCGTTCCGTTGAATATTGATACTACGTGTTTTGTTTTTTTCATAATTGAAATTAGGGCTTTTGACACCAAGGATGAAACAATTATCAATTACGTCCGCAATTGCGAATTGCGTTAGCGACGTTCGCGTAGCGTCTCCGTCAGGAGAAGGAGCGTCACTGCGAATTGCGAATTATTCGGTAAAAATACTTAGTCCTCGATCGCCTCAATACTAAGTTGCTTCAGTCGCTCAAGGTTATCCTTCATGGTCTTTTACACCTGTCATAATTTTCTTGGCTGACCACTACTTCCATATCACTACCCATAAAAAATAGCTTTAATACAACAATTATGATGTAGTGGTGTGCAGTTGAGTAAGATACAAAACTTTTGCTGAAACGATTTCACAGTAAGGACTCTGGTTTTCTCATCTAATCAATAACCGCTATACAAAAAAATTCACAAATAAATATTAACCTTAAAAAGTAAAGCTTTTCAGGTTTTTTTGAATAAAAAAGCAATATTTATGTACGATATTAAATTGACAAACTATTGACAACACCAAATAAATTAGAGATTGTATTTATGGAAACAAAGATCACAAAATAAAGTTTCCAAACAAAATAATGTTTTGGGGAAATTTCAAACAATGGCTAACATTAAAATTGGCAAACTTCAACCTACTGAAAGTGAATTCATTGAGCTTTCTAATTTAGAAATGAATGATATCAAAGGAGGTTGGTTAAATCTTTTTCGGTCTCTGTTAACCCGTAGCTATTCTCTTGCTACTCCTAGTTCTTATTTTTATAGTCCTAGTTGGGATTGGCTAAAGAATTTTGATATATCTAAGGCTGTCTGATACAGCAAGTTTGAACTGTGTGAGGTATTTTTTCCCCTCACACACGCTATCGTAAACCCTCAAAATCCTTGATACTGATTGCTGGAAAAAATTCATTGCACTTTTCTGCATAGGCTTTTAGACTAGCTTTTAATAAAATAGTCAGAGACTTAATAATTGAGGAATTAAAGCAAAACTTCTTAACGGTTAGTAAACCACCAATTGTTAGATGTTTACTATAGGACTCCTATTTGATTTTTGAACAATTAAACTGCTTAGAAAGTTGAGATACAAAGCTTTATTGCTCACTATACTGAGCAATATCCAAGTAGGATTCCTATATATTGACGATGGGGTATAAGAACAGAGCTTAGGCTATGTTAAAGTGCCGAGACTTTATAAAGAAAGAGTTGCCTGCATTTTTTTACAGAACGCAAAACATAGCTTGCTGACGGATAGAGGTACAAGGCAATCGATTGGGGTGCGCTTGTACCTCAAGACATTTTCACTCATGAATTCTTAATATCATACAAATACAAAATAACCAAATTAGTTGCAACTATCCTGAACTAATTATGTGTAGCATAACTATTGTATCAGTAAGACATTAAAGCATAATGTATTTTACAATACTTAAAATTAATGATATGAAATTCTTAATAAAAGCACTTAGATGGATCAAAGGTGGAGAAATAAATGATCTAAAATCTTCCATTAAGAGTATAAAATATGATCAATTAAAATTTGCCAATACTCACATTAGTAAGCAGCATTTTCAGTCTACATCACCCCTAGAACAGTTAAGCATAAAAAGAGATCAAGGTATGGTTAGTGCGGATAAATCGATAATGAATCAAAGTTTTCCACAGTCATCCACACTAAAAATTATAGTCGTTGATGACCATCAATTAGTTTTAGGTGGAACACTTAAGGTGCTAGAAGAACAATATCCACACGCAGTACTCACCAAAGCCGGAACAGCATCGGAAGCGATCGCTCAGATTATTAGCAATGATTTTGACTTAATTTTGATGGATTTGTCGATACCAGAACAAGCCGGAATGATCGCACAGATTGATACAGGTATCAACTTACTACAACACTTACTCAAGCAATATCCCCAACAGAACTTCTTAGTACAAAGTAGTTACGTTAAAGCATTAGTCAGGATAAAACACACAATTGATGAACATGAAGGAGGATTTGCAATCGCAGATAAAGGGCTATCCGAATCAGAAATGTTAATTCGTGTCAATTTAGCACTGCAAGGCGCAACTCATACTAAAGATATTAAAACGGCATTAGAACTGAAACCAGAGTGGTTAGAAGTTTTGAAATTAGCCTTTGAAAAAGGATTAACAGACAGAGAAATTTCTTCGCGAATGTACAAAGCAGAACGTACTGTACGGGCATAC
>JBGTMK010000753.1:0-3441 GCA_041743605.1 Nostoc sp. | reverse complement strand
TTTACTTTAACTATTTGGTTGAGGATAGCTCTCAGGTAATACGGTTGGGATCTTACAGTGGCATTTCCCCAGAACAGGCAAAGGAAATTGAGTCGTTGGCTTATGGTGAAGCGATTTGTGGTACTGTAGCCCAGGAGCGTTGTGCAATAGCTCTAGAGAATGTCCAGCAATCAACTGACCCGAAAACAGAATTGATTCGTTCTTTAGGCATTACTGCTTATTATAGTTATCCATTGATTGCCCAAGGACGGTTGCTGGGTACTCTTTCTTTTGGCAGTCGCACTCGGTTAAGCTTCACCGAAAATCAAAAGGGGATGATGCAAGCAGTGTGCGATCAAATAGCGATCGCAATGGAACGGGCTAGTTTAATTGCTTCTTTGCAACTACAAACTGAGCAGTTGCAAGAGGCCAACCGCATGAAGGATGAGTTTCTGGGGATATTGTCTCACGAGCTGCGATCGCCCCTCAACGCTATCCTTGGCTGGGCGCAATTACTGCAACGCAGCAAGCTCAATGAAACTCAAATGGCTAGGGCTACGGAGACAATTGAGCGTAACGCCAAAGCACAAACCCAGCTAATTGAAGACTTGCTGGATATATCGCGGATGATTAGAGGCAAGTTACGCCTCAATGTTCGTACTTGTAATTTGGTTTCCATGATTGAGTCGAGCCTAGAGACTGTTAGTCTAGCTGCCCAATCCAAGGAAATCGATTTGAGATTTTCCCTGATTCCCTCAAAAGAAACGCCAAATTCAGATTGGGAATTAGGAATCAATGGCGAAAATCTCGAATCAAGAGAAGCCCAATCCCAAAGCAATGAAAGCTCAGAGAACAGCAAGCTTGCCGAAAATCCTCAATTTCTAGTTTCTGGGGATTTCGAGCGCTTACAGCAAATCATCTGGAATCTGCTATCCAATGCTATCAAATTCACACCTACAGGAGGGCGGGTAGAGGTGCAATTGTCAGTAGTCAGTGGACAAGAAAAACAGCAGACAACGGATCAATATGCTCAAATTCAGGTGATTGATACAGGCATTGGTATCAGTCCTGACTTTCTTCCTTACGTTTTTGATCGCTTTCGTCAAGCTGATAGTTCTAGCACTAGAACCTATGGTGGATTAGGACTAGGATTAGCGATCGTCCGTCATTTAGTTGAATTACATGGCGGTACTGTCCACGCAGATAGTCCGGGTAAAGAGCAAGGAGCGACGTTTACAGTCAAACTACCACTTCTAAAGAGTTCCCCCCTCCATCCCTCTGCCCCTCTGCCCCTTTGCCCCTCCGCCTCTTTGCACCCTTCCCTCCTTGGCGTGCGCGTGGTGGTTGTAGATGACCAAGCTGATACCCGTGAATTCATCACCACAGTCCTCGAACAGTGCCAAGCCGAAGTTAAGGCAGTAGGATCAGTTCCAGAAGCATTACAGCTAATTATGCAGTGGAAACCAGATGTTATAGTCAGCGACATCGGTATGCCCCAAGAGGATGGTTACTCTTTGATCCGCAAACTGCGATCGCAACCCCCAGAACTAGGGGGAAATATTCCCGCCGCAGCGTTGACAGCTTATGCTAAAGCAGAAGATCGGATGCGAGCTATACAAGAAGGTTATCAGCTGCATTTACCTAAACCTATTGAAGCAGCTGAGTTAGCTACAGTAGTCGCCAGCCTTGTTGGAAGGACTTAGAATCACAAAAAAACGGTATAAGTAAGGTTTATTGGTGTAGGTAATTGGTCTTTGAAGACGCGATAAATCGCGTCTCTACATGAGGGTTTTGTTGCTCATTCTGAACTGTATTGGGGTTGGGGGTTAGGTCTGAGAGAAAGTTGCACACGCCGTTTATGTGTATATTTTTATTTCAAGCTGAATAATTATTGTGCATTAGGACGATGAATAGTTTAGTATAATCGGCTTCAATGGGATTTAGCTCGCTTGTTTATTTCTGGCTTCTGAATTCTTCTTCAAGACGCGAACATTCCCCCAACTCGTCTGAAAAAAGCTGACTATTTTCCGGCTTTACCCTATAGAAAAGGGTTTGTCACAGGCGGGGTGATTATTATCCAAAATATATTGAAAGCAGATTCCGAAATAGACAATTTAAGAGTTGTATTTAAATTATGTAATCTCAGCTAATTCAATTAGACTACATAAATCCAATTCGCAATTCGCAATAAACCTCAATACAGTTCAGATAAGAGCAAAACACTTGTAGAGACGGCGATTTATCGCGTCTCGAAAACCCAAGCGTATTGTTATAAACCTAAAAAATAAACATTATTTTGTAAATTACAATACATCACATGATTGCCCCAACAAAGACATTAGTAAAAACAGTATCTAAACCACAACAGTTAAATAGTATTAACTTATATAACTCGAAACGAGCTAATTTTTTACAGGAAGTAATTGAAGGCTTAGAAGACGGGATATTAATTTTAAGCCAAACTGGTGAAGTAATTCATGCTAATGCATCTGCTCATCGCCTTTTGTGTCAATTGAATCATGGCAATTTCAACCAAAATTTTGTACCGCCAGTCATCTGGAATCTTTGTGAATCGTTACTTAGCAGTAGGTATTTATTCTCTGATAAACTCATCATTCTTTCGGATGAGATTGTGGTTAATAAGTCAAATATTTTTCGTGTTAGGGTGAGACTACTAGATTTAGATGGGTTTGAAGTGCCTTGCTTATTAGTAACCATCGAAAATCAATATGAGTCTTTAAAGAGTTTAGCAATCACTGAAGTTAAAAAATTTGACTTAACGCCGCGAGAAGCTGAAATTTGGTTTCTCTATAGAAACAACTACAGCTACAAAGAAATTGCCACTAAGCTTTACATCACGATAAATACAGTGAAAAAGCACATGAAAAATATTCATAACAAGCGACAAGCACAAATTGTAGTTGAATAGTAGTATTGCAATCACAATTGATTTGTAAAATGCAAGTCGTTAACTATATTTTTCACCCGATTGTCAGTAAAACCAATCAATTAAAAGAATAGGTAGACACAATCAAATTTAAGATCGGGTTTTTGTTCGTAGTAAATGTGAGCGATTTATCGTTTTATATAAAGCTCTCAAAGAATAGAGCTACTTACTACGAGCTTTGATTTAATCAAGTGCTTCTGCTTATGGAGACTCAGGAGGTTGTTGCAGACGTAATAAAGTATTGTACACCTGCCGTTTTAACAGATTATTATTTTGTAGTTCTACGGTAATTTTGTTGAACTGATCAATGCTCAAACCATTATCTTGGACAATTTTTTGAGATCGTGTACAGTAACTCACTGCAATATCTTGAGCCTTCCGGGGAAGACCATTTATGCTGTTAGAATCGTTACAAACAATCTTAGGAATTTCTCCATCGCCAATAAGTTTTTTAATTTCTTCAAAAGCATTTTGACGGGCTGGCTCCATTGCTAGCACGGCTTGAGCATAGCTAT
>JBGTMK010000752.1:0-4178 GCA_041743605.1 Nostoc sp. | reverse complement strand
AAATTGACTGCAAAACAGGTTGCACAAAAACTTAATCTCAGTCCTTCCAAGGTGCGCTCTGCTCATGGACAAGGGATCAAAGCTTTACGACGTGGGCAAGACAAAATTAAAGATTATTTCGCCAGTTGAAAACTGTTTATGTCCAAGGAGAAAGAATCGCCGTAGTCGAAAGTACTTCCCTTGCTTGCAGTCTAATCGCTGTTTGCTCACAGTTGGGACATTTCACTTTTGCTAGAATCACTGAAGGTCGTCCTTTGTACTCGCCCATTACGGGTTCTCCGGTGTACTCGCTGATTATCCCCTGCTGGCAGTGATAGCACTCGAATATCACACGTCCTATTTCCGAGTTGCAATCCAGGAATTGCATGTGCTGACAGGGTTCTGGCGGTAATTCTGGTTCTTCGGGAGGGTCTTGAAAGGGTATATGAGGTTTGGTTGCTGGTGGTAAATTTATTTTTTTCTTGTTGCGCTTGCCAGTCACCTGCGGCTCAACTTTTAGCGGCTCTAAGGGTTTTTTCTCGACAGGGGTATGGACAGGCTGTTGGCCAGTTGTGAGTTCTTCCGGCAACTTGTCATCAGCCGGGGTAGGGCTAAATAGCTCTTGTTTCTCTGTTGGTTTAGATGCACTCTCGGTTGACTGAACTATTGTTTTTGGGACTGCATGAACAGCAGTCGTTTCCACTACATCTTGGGATAATTCTACTTGAGCATCACTATTGACCAATTCCTGTGCTATTGGTTGATTAGCCGCAGGGATGTGCTTAATCAGTTTTTGTTGTGTTGGCTTGGGTGGTCGCTTAGTGGATTCCATTCTGCCTTTAAAATATCAATTAAAAGTAATTTCCTTTACAATACTAGCTAGCTTTCATCCTATATCGCGTTATCGCGATGATTAAGTATGGCACTATTCTGATTTTCCTTAAGCCTGAAACTATCGAAGTAACAAGGGTTCCATATTGTAAAACTTCCGTGCTGGGTTGAACATCATTCACTAGTAACCACTAAAGGTGATGTCTACCCCTGGTGATCGCGCACAGGAGAAACATATTGACATCCTCCGACCGCTAGTTAAGAATGCAGAAATTGTGGACATAACATATACGATAAGTCAAATCGTGATGCTGAGAAGTTCATTTGTACAAAATGCGGATATCACGAACACGCTGACATAGATGCTGCAAAGACTATGTTAGTTTCTCTGTATATCGCGTTATCGCGATGATTAGTTAACGGTGAGTATCAATCGAGTGGTGGTGTTTTAGAAAGAGCATCTGAGATGATTTGTGCAAGCTTGTACTCAAACTCAGCCAGAGCTACTGGATCACCATTTGGTGGACGCTCTAGCTTTTCTGAGTGACTAGCTTGTGCAATAATCTCTTTCTGCGCGTGTCGAAGAATTGTCATACAAGACCTTAATACATGACTAAGTTTGAGAGGAGTTTCTAGTTCCTCGGCAAGGCGAGAGACGAATCGTTCAATTTCTCTTTCCTCAGATTTAGTCAAAAGTACCCGCTTCTCTCGGCTTAATTTTTCGATTACTGGTGCAGGTTGTATAGGTGGAGATTGTTGAGGGTCAGGAGTTATTGGCTCCGATAAAGTTGAATCTCTCACAGATGCAGTAGCAGTATTATCTGAAACTGAAGTTGTTTCCTCTGAATCTGAACCCCTGAGAACAGACCGTACCAATGCTTCGTCTACTGGGCGGTAGGGTTTTTCATTTCCTGAAACACGTTTAGCCATTGGTAACTACTTTTTGCCTCGCTTTGTTGAAACAGCAGATTTTATAGTAGATGTTGTAACTGGTTCTTCAAACTCAGCAATACGAGCTTCTATTTCCTTAGCCAGCTTACGATATTGGTTTGTGACTTTGTGGTTTGGTGCAGTTTGGAAAATTGTCTTCCCTAACTTTTGGGACTGAGGTACAACCGTAGAACGGCTGATGAGTGTATCAAATTTTAAAGACTTACTACCATCAGAAAAAAGTTTCTCGACATATTCAGTTAGAGAACTAGCTAATATAGTTCTGCTATCTACACAACAAAGAATTACTCCTAACAAACGTAAATTCGGGTTGCCGTAACGTTGAGCGCCTTGAATATCAGTTAAAGCATCATTAAGTCCTGCGATCGCAAATGGGTCAGGAGTGGCTGAAAGAATAAACCAGTCAGCCGACTTATAGGCTGCAATTGTTGGTGTAGTTGCATTAGGCGCTGTATCAAGAAAGATGTAATCATACATTCCAGCAAGCTTGCGTAAAGGATTAATCAAAACATCTTGAGTAACCAAAAACTTATCTCTAGCTGCGAGTGCTTGATCTATCTTTTCTAGATTTCGACGAGCTGCAATCAAATGAATATTTTTAGGTAACTCTACTCCATCATCAGGGGTAATGATTACATCTGTTGGTTCTTCTTCCCCAGTCAAAACTTCAAAAGTACCAAGGAAGCTTTCGCTAGGAATTCCTAAATGCCGGGTAGCTCCCTGGTTCATATCTAAATCGAATATTAGGCATCGCCTTCCCATTTCACCTAAAGCAGTTGCAATATGAATCAGGTTACTAGTTTTTGCAACTCCTCCCTTTTGATTGCCCACTGCAATCACTTTAGTTTTTCGTGCTGTTACTTCATGGCTCATGTAAGTGTCCTCAATAACCAGCAAATTTTTATAGCGACTTCGCATTATAGTAATGTCGCGTTATCCGAAACTAGCGTTATAGCAAACTCGCGTTATCGCGATTTAGCAAGTAGGCTAATAGTGCTACTAGAGAAGTAAGATCCTTACCGTACAACAATTTTTCAGTTTTGATAACGAGTTTGTATTATAACAATGTCGCGTTATCCGAAACTAGCGTTATAGCAAACTCGCGTTATCGCGATTAAATAAAAAAAAGAGCTTATTATTTTTTTTAAGGGTAAAAAAGACCCAGATTAAATACCTGGGCCTTTGAAGTTGGAAATTATCCCAAGATTTCAATCACAGCCGCTAGAATAGCTGGTGCTTTGTCTGAAACTGGAATGAATACCCGCTTTTTCCAGTTGATGATCTCGGTGAAGCAACCTACAGCTAAGAGTCGCTCTGCCAGTGAGATAGCATTAACCAGTTCTATGCGAGGTTCTGCGGCAATATAAGAACGCCGTAAAGTTATGCCACCCGGTAACTGCTGGGAATAGCCTTCGTTTAGCACTAAAGAGACTAACTCCTGTGGGCTTAACAGCTTATCCTTCAGTCCAAGTTGTTCAGCCACAGACTTAATATCATTAGCATTCACCACCCGACCGAGTATCTTTTGTCCATCGCTGGTTTGCAGTCGGAATACTCGACTATTTTGCTGTGGTAGTATTTTCCAGATGGGTAGGAGAATACCAGTTACCAAATGCAGGTAATCGGTAGTCAACTTGGGCAGTGCGTCTACTTCAATAGACCAAGTAGTAGCAAAGGTGTCAGCCGAAACCTGCCGCCAAGTGGAAGATTCCAAGTCTTGGACTGATATGCGAGTTTCTTTCTGTGGGCGAATCAGCAAAACTCTTGGGACAACACCACCATCAGCGTCATAAATACTATGCGTCGGAATTGACACAGCAGCATTACCAGACTTGGAGTTGATCATGAGCATTCCTTGATATTGAGTGGCGAACTCTAACATCTCGTCAGCAGTTTTAATGTTGTTCTTCTGGGTGCGTTGTACTTTCAAGTAATTGGTGACGCTACCAGTTTGAGCATGAGTATATACAGCTTCCTGGCTCTCAACAGTAAACCGTTCAGCCCGTAAAGTCTCCACACCCATCTCATAGACCCCAGCTGCGATCGCTGCTTCAATCTGCTGACTTAGCAACAACTCAAAACGCTCGAAAATGATATTTTGCATATCGATGCGTAAAGCCAGAAGTCGATTGAGGAATTGACGCAAGGGTGGGAGATCGATTTTCATCCCGCCTTCATGAGAGGTTAAGCACAGTCCAGTCATTTGCTCAAAAGTCCCTAGTGGCACTTCATAAAATCGACCTTGGTATATTTGTCTGAATAATTCATACAGGGCGTGTTCTGCATAGTTCGATTCCAGATTATCCTTAGCCTCAAATATCCCATTGCCTCCGGTTTGCCTTTGCCCCCTTGTGAGTGCGCCCAAGCTATCCAGCCGTCGAGCAATAGTGCTGATGAATCGGCGTTCACCTATAACG
>JBGTMK010000751.1:0-6254 GCA_041743605.1 Nostoc sp. | reverse complement strand
TTTCAGCTTCAAAACCAACACCGACTAGTAGTACCATTGGCTGATCGTTGCAATAAGCTACGTCTACAAGACGGGTTCCTCCTTGCAAAATTGTCTGACAGGCATCTGCGATCGTATCAGGAATTCCTAAAGCTGTGGCAAAAGCATTTGCAGTGCCTCTGGAAATGATGCCAAATGGGATATCAGTACCTACTACAGCCGCTGCCGCTGCTGAGAGAGTACCATCTCCCCCTGAAGCAATGATTGCATCTACCCCTCGCTCTACCGCTGTTTTTGCCAGTTGGTCAGCGTCGATTTCTTGTGTTGTGAGATAAATATCTAGGTCAATATCTGGCTCTAATATTGCCCTAATTTCTGCCAGTTCTATATCTGGGTCGCCCTGACCCGCAACAGGGTTGAAGATGAGACAGGCGGAACGATTCATAAGAAATAATAATTATGCTTGGATTATTTAATGAAGATACCAAATTATTCTTAGCATTCCTGTAAATTTTCAACCTTACTCTTGGGGCTGAGTTGTCTGGATATATCGACCAAGTTAAGTGCAATGTGCGTAGGCGCAGCTCGCCGTAGGCATCGTACTAGTGCCAGTTGTCGAAACAGTGATCTCTGCAACGAAGGGCTAGAGGTTTTTAATAAAAATTAACATCTCTTAGCTGAACTACTTAATGTTGTAAAATAAACTGTGAATTTCGTCGATTAATAAATGAAATAGAAATTTAATCATTTTTGGTAATGAATGTAAGAATTCAGCATCCAGGAGTCAGGAGTCAGAATGGGCTAAACCTTAGCTATCCGCTAACAGCAATGTTTTCTGTACGACTGGCGTCTGAATCAACGGGTTTAAGACCCCCACTGATTGGATTCTAACTTCTGAATTCTGGCTTCTAAATTCTTCCAAAATTGCATATAATCAACATTTTCATTTCACCAAATTAATAATAATATTACGGATGGAACTAATTGACAAACCACTCTTTTTGGTATTATTGCTTCTCCCTGTTTGGTATCACTATCGCTCGATACTTTCTGATAGCTGGAGGAGCATACTTGCTCTTTTATTTAGTTCTGGGAAAATCTCTCGCCAACAAGAGTTTGCATTTGAAACCGTTGATGAGTAGTTCCATTAAAAAAGATATAGAATTATCAGTACTCTCAGCAGTAGTTTTTGCGATTTGTGGAGCGTTTATCATCTCAGAGTATAGTTTAGGCGCAACGCTGTTATACACTGACATACACAAGTATGGACTATGGTATTTAGTAGTTAGCTTTATTGCGGTACTAGTTCTTCAAGATACTTACTTTTATTTTATCCATCGGATGTTTCATCAGCCTCTGATTTTTAGATGGATGCATTATGGACACCACCGTTCAGGAGAGCCAACGCCCTGGAGTTCCTCTGCATTCGATTTGCCAGAGGCTATTATACAAGCACTTTTCTTTGTAGGTGTAAGTTTCATAGTTCCACTGCATTTTATCACCTTAGTTGCCGCACTTATAACTATGACAATATGGGCAGTGCTGACCCATCTGGGATTTGAGGTATTTCCCTCATCATTTAATAACTACTGGATTGGAAAATGGCTTATAGGTTCTACGCATCATTCGATGCATCATCACAAGTATAAAGTACACTACGGTTTGTATTTTACTTTCTGGGACAAACTGCTTGGCACTGAAGATCCTAATTATAAAAACCCAGTTCACACAAGGGAGTTTTAATAGTCATTGGTCATTGGTCATTTGTTTTGTAAATAATCAATAGACCAATACGGTTCGGTTAAGGGTTAATTGTACAAAATTGTGGGTTTTCGAGATTGCAAGAGGTCTAATGACCAATGACCAATGACTTATTCACGACTTGGTGACTCTTCTGGATTTTTAATTTTTTGATGGTCAAACCGAATCCCTACGAAAATATCGTAAATAAACTCTAAAAAGTCTTTCTTTTGTAGTAAACCCGAAGTTTGATAACAGCCTTTTTCATCTAACAAAGGCTTCATTATGTAGTATGTAGACTGATATTTATACCAGGGAATACAAGTCCATAAATGATGAATTAAATGGTAGTTCTGACCGAAAATTAGGATATTAAGAAGGGGACTTGGGTATACACGAGCATTTTTCCAGCGATCGCGTTCAATAAAAGGACGATGGGGCAGATAATCAAAAAATAGACCCAGCACTAATCCCACAATACCAGAAGGTACAACCCAAAAATTCAGAACGTACATCAAAAAATGATATTGAACTGAGATATAAACAATTGCAACAACAATTAAGCGGCTGATAAACCATTCTAATAGCTCATATTTGCGCCACAGTCGTCGTTGAAAGAAAAACACCTCGTGAGATAAAAATCGAAATGCAATCAGCCATAGCGGGCCACCTGTAGAAACAAAATGATCTGGGTCATCTTTGGGATGGTTCACATGAGCATGATGTTGCAAATGTACTCGCGTAAACACTGGAAAAACAAACCCTAGCATTAGGGCGCTACCATGCCCTAGCATGGCATTAATTACTCGATTGCGGTGGGCAGATTGGTGACAAGCATCATGAATTACTGTCCCAGCAGAATGCAAGGCAATAGTGTTCAAGCAAAAGCACAGCCAGTCTGGCCAATGCCAAAGCCAGTAACCACAGTTAGATAACACCAGCACTGTCACAGATGCACAAAACAGTAGTAGCGTCGGATTGAAATCACCAGGAGGTGCTAACAGTTCTTTAGGTGGAGCTTTCAAAAGCTTATGTGTTTCTGAAGTTACTGTTCTTACTTCTGTACTTACTACGTCTTTAAAGATGACTTCCAAGTTATTGCCATTTAGCTTTTTATAGTCATCAACGGCTGGATCGATGATGATTAGGCTTTTGTCTGGGATGTCAAAAAAATTAGGATCTAAAGAGGTCATAATTTTCCTGGTGTGATTCGTTGATAAAATGGGCTAGAAATCCCAAACTCAGCCAGCACAGAATAGATTTCTTACCCCGATTAGAGAGATGAAAGCCTGAAAATTTAGCCGATACTCTTCTCTATTCAAATTAGGTATTGCCTGTAGGAGATAAGGGATAGGGAAATTTTTGAATTCCTTGCTACACTACGCAGATAAACATAATATTTTATTTTTCATTTCTAGATTTAGTTCTGTTACTCATAATGCCCAACAACAAAGGTATACATATATATATTTTGGTTTGATATCGATAAATGTCGATTCTCCAAGGTAATGATTTTTCCGATGTGCTGAAATTATGCTTGATTTTTGTTTTTGTGATTTTTTTTTCAACAATATAGAGAATACAGTTATTTGAATGATAAACGCAAGAGTTTTGTCGCAATTTGACGTATAATCAAAATATTTTAGACCCAAATATCATACTTTTAACAAAAATGTCTGGTTTATTTGCTTAAAGAAAAATTCCAATTCTTTTTACCGAACTTTGGGGGTTTAATTCCCCTGCCTCGATAAGCGGAGCGGGGCGTTAGCCCATTGCGAATTGCGAATTGGTTTAATGGCTAACGCCATAAGTATATATACTAGCGATCGCTTTCTCGTCTTTCGATTCTGTGCAGCTATGTTTAATTGTGCCTACCTACTTACCTAAAATATCAAATTCCTATACTTAACAATAAAAGTTTTGCTATGCGTCAATTATTACTAGTTTTAGCCAGTATGCTAACTCTCAGTAGTTTAAATACTACCACCATGACAATAGCAGGCACAACGCCTGACTCTTCTGAGATGAGCTTAGTTCAAAAGCTCAATTGCAATAATCCTCAAACTCAAGCAGCAATTAATGAATGCACGAAGTTATCTTATCAGAATGCAGATAAAAAACTGAATCAAATTTATCAACAATTGCTATCTACATTAGAAAGGTCTAGAAAACAGAAATTGATTGCTGCACAGTTAGGGTGGATAAAATTTCGCGATGCTAATTGTGAGTTTGAGAGAAGCAGATATGAGGGTGGAAGTATTGCCCCTAGCATTTATTTAGGTTGTCTGGCTGATGCCACAAAATTGCGTACCGAACAATTACAAGAATATCTCAAATCCGACCCATAATGCCTTACTTACTCATTCTGCTTTCATCTTTAACCAGCTAAATACCTGTTCTACTGTTAACTCTAAATCAACACCATCTAGAATAATCAAGCGATCTTCTCTATGACAAAATTCTGGTTGTTGATGTGGTTGAAATACGAGAATTGAGCGATCATCAGGCTCAACCATCCTAGCTGACAACCATATTTTAGGCAGTGTAAAATATTGCTTGTAAATCGATCATAACTAACGAGACAGACTACTAGCTAGATACAACAAAGCGATCGCCTGTATATAGCGCTACACCAATAACTTCACAGAAAATCGAAGGCAATCTCATCCCAAGTCGATTCCTCCAACCAGCTTTTGGTAAAGAATTGTAATCCAAAATCCAAAATCCAAAACCCAAAATTCCCATGAGTCCCTGACTACGGTAGTCTAGATGAGAGTGAATTTATCGCCTCGTTTGATATATTGTTTTATGACTTCAGTTGTTTCTAGTCCCCCACGCACTATTCGGATCGGCTCACGCAAAAGCCAACTTGCTCTGGTTCAGACCTATTGGGTACAAGAGCAACTCCAGAAAAGCTTTCCTGATATCACTTTTGAAGTCCACACCATGTCTACCCAAGGCGATAAAATCTTGGATGTAGCATTAGCTAAGATTGGCGATAAAGGACTTTTTACTAAAGAACTTGAACTCGGAATGCTCAATCAAGAGATTGACTTTGCGGTTCATTCCCTCAAGGATCTGCCGACTCACTTACCAGAAGGCTTAACATTAGCAGCAATTACTGAACGGGAAAATCCAGCAGATGCATTAGTAGTGCATGAAAAGCACAAAGATAAACAAATCGATACCTTGCCAGAAGGTTCGGTAATTGGTACATCTTCGTTGAGACGATTAGCACAGTTACGCCATCATTTTCCTCACTTTACCTTTAAGGATGTGCGGGGAAACTTAATTACACGGTTGGCAAAACTGGATGCAGGTGAATACGATGCTTTGATTTTGGCAGCAGCAGGATTAGAGAGATTGGGAATGGGCGATCGCGTCCATCAAGTCCTCCCCAAAGAAATCTCCCTCCACGCCGTTGGACAAGGAGCTTTAGGAATAGAATGCCGTGCTGATGATAGTGAAGTGTTATCTCTACTCAAAGCCATCGAACATCCCGAAACACGCGATCGCTGTCTCGCTGAACGATCTTTTCTACGCTCTTTAGAGGGCGGATGTCAAGTACCTATCGGTGTAAATACAGAAATATCTGGTGAAAATTTGACCTTAACAGGGATAGTCGCCAGTGTCGATGGTCAAAAGTTCGTAAAAGATACCGTCACAGGAATTGCCAACAACGCCGAAGCACTAGGCATAGAACTAGCAGAACTATTGCGGCAACAGGGAGCGCAAGAAATTCTAGAAGAAATTTTTGCCGTGATTCAGCGCGGTTCCTAAGCAATTGGGCAAGCCGATGTGATTAGATAAGAATTGATCGCCGTTACACAAAAGACGCGAAAAATCGCGTTGGTCGGGATCAGCAAGTTAATTTGACAATATAGACTCAGGGAAGCAAAAATTACCATGCGGATTCTATTTGTTGCAGCAGAGGCGGCACCCATTGCGAAAGTAGGAGGAATGGGTGATGTTGTTGGGGCATTACCCAAATTTCTGAGAGAAATGGGGCATGATGTGCGGATATTCTTGCCTTACTATGGCTTTCTGCCAGACAAAATGGAAATTCCCAAAGAACCCATCTGGCGGGGATCTGCCATGTTCCAGGAATTTGCTGTTTATGAAAGCGTTCTGCCTGGTACTGATGTTCCCTTATACTTATTTGGACACCCCGCCTTCCTACCCCGCCACATTTATTCTGGAGATGGTGAAGACTGGCGGTTCACCTTATTTTCTAATGGTGCAGCCGAGTTTGCCTGGAATTACTGGAAGCCAGAAATTATGCAGTGCCACGATTGGCACACAGGGATGATTCCCGTGTGGATGCACCAAGATCCTGATATCACCACAGTGTTTACCATTCATAATCTGGCTTATCAAGGGCCTTGGCGTTGGTATTTAGAAAAAATTACTTGGTGACCCTGGTATATGCAAGGACACAATGTCATGGCGGCGGCGGTGCAATTTGCCAATAAGGTAAATACAGTTTCCCCAACTTATGCCGAGCAAATCAAGACACCAACTTATGGTGAAACATT
>JBGTMK010000750.1:0-14889 GCA_041743605.1 Nostoc sp. | reverse complement strand
TGCTGCTATCAACTGAAGCGGCAATTAAAAATAAGTCTCGAATCAATTCTCGTTTTACCCCTTTACGCAAACCGTAGGCAGCATTGTCGGCTTCATTTTCATTATCAGCAATAATTTCATTGGCAATGTCCCAAGACTTTAAAACCTTGCTCTTACGATAATGACCCATTACTCCTTTAACATGGCGTTCGATCATCTTCATTGTAGGGGGGTAAGGAAGCCAGTCTGGTCTTCCCATGTGCCAAAAAAGGGTATGCCCGTGCATTTCTATATTATGCTTTTCGCAGAAATTAGCGATCGCATCTGCTGATTCAAAAGTAAATTTTCCTGGCTGTGGTTCTGTAGCGTTCCATTTCAATTCACCATTCGGTGTCACAATCGAACATTCACGAGCAATCAGGTTAGCGTAATCCTTCTCTTTTAGCAAAATATCACTAGAAATTGCTGCGCCATAACGCTTTCCTTTGGCCGCAGCTAATTGCCGAAGGGGAGACTTTACATTTGGATAATTTGCTGCAATTTCATTGGTACTCTGGTCTTCTTTTTGCTTATCCTTCTGTAAAAACCCCATAGTCAATAGGGCAGAAAGGGTTGTATATCCTGCTCTTGTTAAAAATTTTCTCCGATCAGGCATAAATTTTACTTAATAAAAACACACGTATTATTATATTACAGAATAAGTTTTGATACTTTTTAAGCTTTAATGATGATTTCCATCATCATTAACCCCAAATAGCCACAGCTACAGTTTATACCACCTTTCAGTAAGCTTTCTGCCAGGAGATTTTGCCATTTTATGGTAGCTAATTACACCTACAAGATTATTTTAAAATCTCTCAGGAATGATTTAGGATTTCTATAGATGTCTACTAAGTTTTTTCACGCAGACAATAATATATCCTTGTATATACACCAAAATTCAGAGTAAAACAGGCTTTATTGTGTACTTCACTTCCTTGCAATATTCTATATCAATACCAAAGATGCTAATTTTATATATAACGAGCGTTCGATATAACAACCTGAGTCATGCCTAAGATTGTCGATCATGAGCAATACCGTAAAGAACTGCTCGACAAGTGCTTTGATTTATTTGCCCAAAAAGGCTATGGTTCCATTACTATGCGCCAAATTGCCGAAGGATTAGGGGTTTCTACTGGTACGTTGTACCACTATTTTCCTAGCAAACAAGCTTTATTTGAGCAATTGGCCCAAGAAATATGCGAGCAAGATTTAAGTGCAGCATTGGCTGAATTGGAAGGAGCGCAAACCCTGCAAGAAGGGATGGAAGCACTAGGAAGATACCTAGTAAAAAATGAAGATTACTTTATTAAATGGACTTATATTTGGATTGACTTTTGTCAACATCAAGACTCTAAGGAAATGTTGAATAATAGCGTTTTTAAGCGGACTAATCAGCGCTATCAGCAGACAGCCTGTGATTTTTTAGGTATTCAAGATCCTGTATTAGCTTCCTTTGTTTTGAGCTTTGTAAATGGTTTAATTTTGGAGAAATTATGGGGTGATGAAACAATTGATTTTATGGAACAATGTGCGCTATTAGGCAAAATGCTCACGGCATATTTGCCACAACATAGAGGAATTAAATTCTATGAGAATAAGTTATGAAATGCTACGCATATAACAATTATTAATTATCTAAGAATATTTGCAACTAAGAAATAGTTGCTATCTTTATTGGCTAATTTGATGTAGACAAAATATTTTTTAGGAGAGTAAAAAAGATGGTTCAAAAAGTATCAAAAAAAGCTTCCAATAAAGGGTTAGTTGCATTAGTAATTGCCGCTACTGCTATTACAGGTGGAATTGTTTTTTATGGGATTTCTCAGTTTGGGCTAGTTACTCAAGCGGAGAAATCTGAGCCAGTAGAAACCACGCCTAAAAGTCAAAAAGTGGCTGCATTAGGACGGCTAGAACCGGAAACAGAGGTAATTAGCTTGTTTGCGCCCTTGGCATTAGATGGCGATCGCATTGCTCAAATTTTAGTCAAAGAAGGCGATCTCCTTAAAGCCGGACAGATGGTGGCAATTTTAGACGCCCGCGATCGCTTACAAACTGCTGTATTACAAGCCCAACAACAAGTTAGAGTTGCTCAAGCCAAACTCGCTCAAGTTGAAGCTGGAGCAAAAGTAGGAGAAATTAACGCCCAGCAAGCAAGTGTTGAACGCCTCGAAGCTCAATCCCAAGGAGACAAAACAGCGCAACAGGAAGCGATATTCCGCATAGAGGCACAGTGGGAAGGAGACAGAATCGCGCAAGAAGCAACCATTAAGAAGCTAGAGGCAGAACTTAAAAATGCCGAAGCCGAATATCAACGTTATCAACAGCTATATTCTCAAGGTGCAGTTTCTAATTCTTTGTACGACAGCAAAGGCTTAACTGTAGAAACCGCCAAACAGCAAGTAGACGAAGCCAAAGCAGTTCTCAACCGGATTAACACCACCGCTAGCAAACAATTATCTGAAGCTAAAGCAGCACTAGCCCGCACTAACGCCACTGGTAGCAAGCAAGTTAGTGAAGCCAAAGCCACACTTACCAGTATTGCAGAAGTCCGACCTGTAGATGTAGCAGCAGCCCAGACAGAAGTTGAAAATGCGATCGCCACACTCAAACACGCCCAAACCGAGTTGGCTGGTGCTTACATCAAAGCACCGATGGCGGGACAGATCATCAAAATTCATACGCGAGTCGGAGAAAAAATTAGTAATTCTGGGGTTGCAGACTTAGCGCAAACAGACCAGATGATGGCAGTAGCAGAAGTTTATCAAACCGATATCGGTAAAGTGAAATTAGGACAACAGGCAGTGATTAGCAGTCAAGCATTTGCTAGTGAACTGCGAGGAACCGTTGCTCAAATTGGCTTGCAGGTGAATAGACAAAACGTTTTTAGCAACCAGCCAGGGGAGAATCTTGATAGCCGAGTAGTTGAGGTGAAAATTCGCCTCAATCCTGAAGACAGCAAGCGAGTTGCAGGTTTCACTAACTTACAGGTACAAACAGCGATTGAAATATAGAGTTGTTGTTTGTTGTCTCGTGTATTCCAGCATTTTTTATAGGATGAATTCAATCATGATTAAAATCATATACCTTTTGCTTTGTGTACTTGGCTTCGTTCTACCTTACTCCCAACTTGTTCCCTTTGTCTTAGAGCATGGTCTTGATATAAAGCTTTTTTTTGAACAACTTTTTGCCAACAAAATTTCTGGTTTTTTTGGTATGGATGTTATTGTTTCATCGCTAGTTTTATGGACATTTGTATTTTGGGAGGGAACACGTCTGAAAATGCAAAATCTCTGGGTTTACATTGCCTGTAATCTTTTGGTTGGTGTGTCTTTAGGTCTTCCCTTATTTTTGTTAATGCGACAGCGCCAGCTTGAGCAGCAAACTGAAACACTGAGTTATTAAGGGATTTTTTCAATATGTTTTCTAAACTATTTCGCAAAACGCCGCTAGCATGGCGGCAGTTAATGAAAGAAAAAACCCGTCTGGCTGTTGCAGTCGCAGGTATTACTTTTGCCGATATGCTGATGTTTATCCAGTTGGGATTTGAAAGTGCGCTTTTTGATGCTGCTGTGAAACCTCATCGCAATTTACAGGCAGATTTGATTTTAATTAATCCCCAATTTCAAACTTTATTTTCTGTAAAAAACTTTTCTAGAGAACGACTGTATCAAGCATTAGGTTATGAAGGTGTTCAGTCAGTTAATTCTGTCTATATCAGCACCGGACAGTGGCGAAATCCTGAAACACGTCTTGAGCGTGCCATTTTGGTTTGGGGTGTTGATCCGGTACAACCCGCATTCAAATCACCCGAAATTAACCAAAATCAGGATAATCTTAAACAGTTATATCAAGTTCTATTTGACCAGGCAGGTCGTCCAGAATACGGAGCGGTTGGCGATATCTTTAAGAAAACAGGCAAATTTGACACAGAACTGAATAGTAAAGCTGTCTTTGTTAAAGGCTTGTTTACTGATGGTGCTTCCTTTGCTGCCGATGGTAACGTGATCACCAGTGACTCTACCTTTCTCCAGCTATTTCCAGAACGTAAACGCGATCGCATCGAAGTTGGGTTAATCACACTTAAAACAGATGCCGATGTAGAAAAAGTGCGATCGCAACTTGTTAACGGATTACCTAAAGATGTCAGAGTTCTGACTCCAGAGGAATTTGCCAAAGTCGAGAGAACTTACTGGGAAGAAGGTACTGGCATTGGTTTCATTTTCGGTTTAGGGACTGGAGTAGGCTTTATTGTTGGCATCGTGATTGTCTACCAAATCCTTTACTCTGATGTTTCTGACCACTTGCCAGAATACGCCACCTTGAAAGCAATGGGATATACCGATAACTATCTATTGGGAGTTTTAATTCAAGAAGCATTGTTATTAGCTGTTTTAGGTTTTCTGCCTGGATTCTTCCTTTCTTTTGGGTTGTATCAAGTCACCTACGCTGCGACAATGCTTCCTATTTTTATGAAAATGGAACGGGCGATACAGGTTTGGATTTTGACTGTGATCATGTGTAGTGTTTCTGGTGCGATCGCAATGCGGAAGTTACGATCTGCTGACCCTGCCGATGTTTTTTAGTTTTTTAGACGCGATGAATCGTGTTTGTACAGAAGAAGACGCGATGAATCGCGTCTCTACAAAAATTATTTCCCCATACCAATGCTTTATAAAATCCTATGTTGCAAAAATCTTTGCCAGAAAATTCAAATTCAACACTTTCTACTTTAGAATCTGTAATTTCTGTTAGTAACCTCAACCACTATTTTGGTGAAGGTGGGCTTCGTAAACAAGTATTATTCGACATTAATTTAGAGATTAACGCTGGGGAAATCGTGATCATGACTGGCCCCTCTGGATCGGGGAAAACCACCTTGTTGACCTTAATGGGTGGATTGCGTTCTGCCCAAGAAGGTAGCCTTAAAATCTTAGGAGAGGAAATTTGTGGTGCGAAAAAGCAGCAGTTAACTAAGCTGCGTCGTCAGATTGGCTATATTTTCCAGGCGCATAATTTGATGACTTTTTTAACAGCTAGAGAAAATGTGCGGATGTCTTTAGAGTTGCATGACGATTTTCTCAATCAGGATATCAACGCCAAAGCGATCGCTATTTTGGAAACGGTCGGTTTAGGCGATCGTGTAAATTATTACCCAGAGAAACTATCTGGAGGGCAAAAACAACGAGTTGCGATCGCTCGTGCTTTGGTTAGCCATCCTAAAATTGTTTTAGCAGATGAACCCACTGCTGCACTTGACAAAAAATCTGGGCGTGATGTCGTAGAGATAATGCAGAAGCTAGCCAAAGAACAAGGCTGTACGATTTTGCTAGTTACCCACGATAACCGCATCCTCGATATTGCCGATCGCATCATTTATATGGAAGATGGTCAGCTGAAGACTGATAGCACAGAATTTACCACAACAAGCAAGTAATACCAATTCGTAATATAGGAATCCTATCTGATTTCTGAACACTATTTGCGATAAAACTCTAATAAAACGCGCTTTTTAGTCTCAGGATGTTTTCAAAAATCAAATCGGAGTCCTATATGTTCAGGACTTACGCACAGGTAACGGAAAATCGAACCACAGAGAAGGCAGAGGAAACCGAGGAATAGGAGTTTGAGAGATTTCTTGCGTAAGTCCTAAAAGCATATAAAGACTTATTTAGTGTAATTATTATTCATGATTTCTCTATAGTTTGAGTGCTTTCACATATTTTTTTTACAAATATTTATTTGTCTCGTAAATGATTCTACACATCAGTGATGCCGGATCGGAGTTGAGAACGTAAACATCATTGCACGGCTAAAATCGCAGTACCAGTTGTAGCAGACGTGTCATACCCTACTTGTGGAACACAAGACAATGGCTAGATACCCAACCACCCCAATTATTTATAGTTAACCAACTTAAAAACGGTAAATTCCAGAAAAATTCCTTATAAAATATGACGAAAGATATATAAATGTTGTCTAAAACCCTTACAAAGACTGGGTTATAAATTTATGGACAAGTCTATTGATTATCTTCCCTAATTGCGATCGCAGGTATTTCTTTGCCAGGAGACTGAGTGTCATTAGTTGACGAACTCTCTACGTTTAGTGAGTTTTACACCTGTTTTCATTTGTCTAGATCACACTTTTATAAATCCCCGAACCCATACCCTACAAAAAACAAAAAACTACCTGAAAGCCTTATATAATCGAAACCTTGATTAGTGAGTACATTATTAATACATATTAATAGATGTAATATTGCAAATGAGATACTAATATTTGCAGTATTTATTTAAAGTTAACTAAAGAACCGAAAGTCATTAATAATTCATCATTTAAACAAGGGGAAATCCTAACTATGACTCTTGAATTTGCCAATTTTAATACACTAACCTCCTGGCTCTGGGTATTTCTAATGATTCTATTTACGTGTTCTGATAATGCAGTTTAGAGGCGGGGAAAAAAATCAAGTTATGAACAAAACCTTTGCAACTATCGATGGGAATGAAGCTGTCGCCCGTGTTGCTTACAAACTAAATGAAGTGATTGCCATTTATCCGATCACCCCCTCTTCAGCAATGGGTGAATGGGCAGATGCTTGGTCAGCCGAAAGTCGTCCTAACCTCTGGGGTACTATTCCCAGTGTAGTGCAGATGCAGAGTGAAGGAGGAGCCGCTGGTGCTGTACATGGGGCATTGCAAACAGGTTCCCTGAGTACCACCTTCACGGCATCTCAGGGATTATTGTTGATGATACCCAACTTTTACAAAATTGCTGGTGAGTTGACTAGCGCCGTGGTTCACGTTGCAGCCCGTTCTTTGGCTACTCACGCTTTATCTATTTTCGGCGACCATAGCGACGTGATGGCAGCTCGTGCAACTGGTTTTGCTCTGCTGTGTTCCGCTTCGGTGCAGGAAAGTCAAGATTTTGCTCTCATCGCTCATGCTGCTACCCTAGAGACGCGAGTCTCCTTTATGCATTTCTTTGACGGCTTCCGCACCTCCCATGAAGTGCAAAAAGTTAAATTGCTCTCAGATGATGATTTGCGATCGCTAATCCACGATAACTTAATACTTGCCCACCGTAGCCGCGCCCTCACCCCAGACCGTCCAGTCTTGCGGGGGACTGCCCAAAACCCCGATGTCTACTTTCAAGGACGTGAAGGCGCTAACCCTTATTACAACGCCTGTCCAGAAATTGTCCAACGCATCATGGATGAATTTGGAGAACGCACGGGAAGGCATTATAAAATCTATGAATATTACGGCGCTAAAGATGCCGATCGCGTTATCGTGCTTATGGGTTCAGGTTGTGAAACGGTCCATGAAACAGTAGATTACCTTAACGCCCGTGGTGAAAAACTTGGTGTGGTGAAAGTGCGACTTTACCGCCCCTTTGATGTCCAAAGGTTTGTTGCAGTATTACCAACCAGTGTACAAGCGATCGCAGTTCTCGATCGCACCAAAGAAGCAGGTAGCGCTGGCGAGCCTTTGTATTTAGATGTTGTGGCTGCTATTCATGAAGCGTGGGGAGATAAGAGAGCAGGGGGAGCAGGGGAGGCAGGGGAGGCAGGGGGAGAAAATACTCTCTCATACCCTAAAATTGTGGGTGGTCGTTATGGTCTTTCTTCTAAGGAATTTACTCCGGCGATGGTGAAGGGCATTTTTGACAATCTTGCCCAAGCTAAACCAAAAAATCATTTTACGATTGGGATTAATGACGACGTTAGTCATACTTCCTTGAACTTTGACTCTAATTTCTCTACAGAATCGGATAATGTTGTTCGGGCAATGTTCTATGGATTAGGTTCAGATGGTACTGTTGGGGCTAACAAAAACTCCATCAAGATTATTGGTGAAGAAACCGATAATTACGCCCAAGGCTATTTTGTCTACGATTCCAAGAAATCTGGCTCGATGACTGTCTCTCACCTCCGTTTCGGGAAAGAGCCAATTCGCTCCACCTACCTAATTGACCAAGCCAACTTTATTGGTTGTCATCACTGGGGATTTCTAGAACGCATAGATATTTTGAAGGATGCTATTCCTGGGGCAACTTTGCTACTTAACAGTCCATACAATGCTGATACCGTCTGGGAATATTTGCCGCTAAAGGTGCAGCAGCAAATTATCGACAAGCATTTGAAATTATATGTAATTAATGCTAGCCAGGTTGCCCGTGAAAGTGGCATGGGTGGCAGAATTAACACGATTATGCAGGTATGCTTCTTTGCCTTAGCGGGAGTCTTGCCACAAGAAGAAGCGATCGCTAAAATCAAACAAGCGATTGACAAAACCTACGGTAAAAAAGGCGTAGAAGTTGTCCGCATGAACTTGCAAGCTGTAGACAACACCCTAGACAACTTGCATAAAGTAAATATCCCCCAAACAATCCACAATCCAAAATCCAAAATCCAAAATCCAAAATTGCTAGACTCCGCTCCCGAATTTGTGCGAGAAGTTCTGGGCAAAATCATGGTGTGGGAAGGTGATGATTTACCTGTTAGCACACTACCAGTTGATGGCACTTTCCCCGTAGGTACTGCCAAGTGGGAAAAACGTAACGTTGCCGAAGAGATACCAGTGTGGGAGCCGGATGTGTGCGTACAATGTGGTAAGTGCGTCATGGTTTGTCCCCACAGCGCCATCCGAGCAAAGGCTTATCAAGCAGATGAGTTAGTCAATGCACCAGGAACCTTTAAGTCAACTGGTGCAAAAGATAAAGACTTTGCCAATCAAAAATTTACCATTCAGGTAGCACCAGAAGACTGCACGGGATGTACGATTTGTGTAAATATTTGCCCTGCTAAAAATAAATCTGAGCCATCGCTAAAAGCAATTAACATGGCGCAGCAGTTGCCATTGCGGGAACAAGAGCGAAAAAACTGGGATTTCTTTTTGAGTTTACCTAATCCTGATAGGCGATCGCTAAAAGTAAACCAGATTCGCCAGCAACAACTGCAAGAACCATTATTTGAATTCTCTGGTGCTTGTGCAGGTTGTGGTGAAACACCTTATCTAAAATTATTAACACAACTGTTTGGCGATCGCGCTGTCATCGCCAATGCTACAGGTTGTTCCTCAATCTATGGCGGAAACCTCCCCACCACTCCTTGGACAACCAACGCCCAAGGACGGGGCCCCGCGTGGTCTAATAATCTATTTGAAGATAACGCCGAATTCGGTTTTGGCTTCCGCCTTTCCCTCGACAAACAAGCCGAGTTTGCGGCGGAACTATTACAAAAATTGGGGAGTGAAATAGATGAAAACCTTGTTTCTTCCATCCTCAAAGCTGAACAAAAATCTGAAGCTGATATTTGGGAACAGCGCGAAAGGATAGAACTGTTGCAGCAAAGGTTAGATGAAATCGTAACTCTCGATCCTAATCTAAAATCCAAAATCCAAAATCTCAAATCTCTTGCAGACTATTTGGTGAGAAAAAGCGTCTGGATTGTTGGCGGTGATGGTTGGGCTTATGATATTGACTTTGGCGGCATCGATCATGTGATTGCTAGTGGTCGAAATGTCAATATCCTAGTGATGGATACAGAAGTGTATTCTAATACAGGCGGTCAATCTTCCAAAGCTACGCCACGAGCAGCAGTTGCTAAATATGCCGCCAGTGGCAAGCCTGCACCACAGAAAGACTTAGGGATGATTGCCATGACCTACGGAAATGTCTACGTAGCGAGTGTAGCCCTTGGCGCTAGAGATGAACATACCCTGAAAGCATTTTTGGAAGCAGAAGCTTATGATGGCCCATCACTGATTATTGCTTACAGCCATTGCATTGCCCACGGCATTAACATGACTACAGGAATGAATCATCAGAAAACTCTGGTAGAATCAGGTCGTTGGTTGCTGTATCGGCATAATCCAGAGTTGCTTAACCAGGGTAAAAATCCATTGCAATTGGATATGCGATCGCCTACGCAATCGGTAGAACATTCGATGTATCAAGAAAATCGCTTTAAAATGCTCACCAAGAGCAAACCCGATGTTGCCAAGCACTTGTTAGAACAAGCCCAAGCTGAGGTTGATGCCCGTTGGCAGACGTATCAATATCTGGCAAAGCGCGATATTCTCTAAACATTAGCCCTGATTTTAGCTACTAAACTCGTAAGTTATTCAGCGGATATGATGTGAAAAAGCAGGGGAGAAAAACCACATCACTTGCGGTTGTTGCTCTCAACCAAGGGAGAAAAGGAGCAGAGGGGCTTTTGCCCACAAGGGGCCAGGTTTGTACCTTTTCTCCAGGATAACTATCAAACTATCAAAGGATATAGCACAATACGGTTCAGTTAAGAGCCAATTGTACAAAATTGTGGGTTTTCGAGACGCGATAAATCGCCGTCTCTACAAGTGTTTTGGTCTTATCTGAAATGTATTGGGATATAGCAGAATGGCACTAGGAAAAGCCCAAATATTTGTGTAGTCTCGAACAAGCCTTCAGGCTGGGAATGTATTTAAAAGAGGCTCTGCCTCAATTAAAGCTACAGGAGGCGGCAGCCCTCCCAGAATGGTTTCCCAGCCTAGAGGCTTGTTCCAGTCATAACAAGGGCTGTATCTTTTCTTAGTGCCATTCGGATATAGCCCAATACAGTTCAGAATGATCAACAAAACCATAGATAAATTTCGTTGCTCTGAGTCAACCGAGGTAGTATTTCTTGCACTGCGTGTCTCGAAATACATTTTTTTTATTTTCCATAAATAAATTTAGTTGCTCTGTACCTTTTTATTTCTGGTCAAAATGTATTGCATACAAACAATAACCGCTATAATATTCAGCCACCTGCAATTTTTTTATATATTTTTTCACCTTTAACGATCTCCTCATAATATTGCTCATAAGAGGTGAACCTGATGGATTCTTGTTTTCCTAAACCCAAGATGCCAAAGGTGCAAAGGCTATTATAAAAAAGTTCGTGTACCCGCTTTTGAAGTACCTGATTGAAATATATGAGGACGTTACGACAAAGGATGACATTAAATTCATTAAAAGAACTATCAGTTGCTAAATTATGCTGGGCGAAAACAACATTTTCCCTAAGAGATGCTCGAAAAATCGCGTTATCATAAGCTGCTGTATAATATTCTGAGAAAGACTTCTTACCACCTGCTTTCAGATAAAGTTGAGTATATTCCTGCATCAATTTAAGAGAGAAAATTCCACTCTTGGCATTTTGTAATACCTTCTCGTTCGCATCAGTGGCATATATACGGCAACGATGGTAAAGTCCTTCTTCTTGGAGTAAAATTGCCATTGAATAGACTTCTTCACCGGTAGAGCATCCAGCGTGCCAGATGCGAATAAATGGATAGGTTTGCAAGAAGGGAATAACTTGATTTCTGAAGGTATTATAAAAGCTGGGATCACGAAACATCGATGTTACATTCACGGTCAGAGCTAGCAAAAATCGTTCCAAATAGGCACGATTGTGCAGTAACCGCTCTTGTAATACAGAAACATTTGCTAACCCCTCTAATTGCATGAAGCTCTGAATGCGACGTTTGAGTGAGGAAATAGCATAATCCCGAAAGTCATAACCGTAGTACTGATACACCCCTTCTAAAAGCAGATGTATTTCGATGTCTTCCAAGATAGGTTTGGGCAGAGACATAATATTTTATGATTACTAATTCATAATTATTACCCCACGGATGGATGGGAATTTTGAAATAATGATGCTGGGTTGTGGATGATTTTCATAAATCAATTTAGTTGCTAATTAGCATAATTTAGGGATTATTAGTTAATAATTATCTATCAGATCATACAGCAATCCTGGATAAGTCATAAACAAAAAATAACAATAACATCTGGCGTACACTTACAGATAAGTAAGCTACGCACAGAAACACAATAGAAGGCCATATTAAACCTGATAATGGTAATAACTATGGATTTTAGCTTAACCAAGTGCTGTTATTCCTAAAACAGCGATCGCAATTATTGAAATCCCAGCTAGCCATCTGACCTGGTAGCGGAGATTTTTAATTTCTTGGCTCATATTTTCTGTCTGTTCTATGGGATAAGGTTGCAGTTGTGCGACTTCAATAGCTACTTGTTGGGGTATATTGGGGATATTTCCAAAGGAAACCTGCGTGTGCAGCCAATTAGTAATCAATTGGGGACAATTTTTTTTAAACCAATTTAAGGCTAAACTTCTAAAAACTGGTTTGGACATTCGCGCAATTAATTTCATCAATCTGTTTAGAGGCTTCGAGCGAAGCTTTTGATTGATCAGATTAACTGAACCCACATCATACAGACAATCCAAAATTAGTTTCACAGTCGCTTCTTCACTGTTAATCAAGTTTTGGAGTAAAAGCATAACATCGTGCATCCGCTCTGCTTCAATAAGCTGTTCTGCCAATGTTTTGGGAGAAGTTACTGAAGGATTTACTGAAGGATTTAGGGTGTTTTGTCTTACTATAGTCATATTTTTAACATAGCAGTCATAATACTGTAAGTATACTATCTACTGAGAGAAAGATTTTTTATCTGGAGAGAGAACCTAAAAGCCAAAATTTATTTGTAATAGACATGACTATATCGTGTCTGTAAAAAGGCTATTTGTCTAGCTCCTATGAATCTTTTCTCTACTTTTTCATCAAGAAAATTTTTATCGAGATGCTAATACCTCAATCTGTGCAACGACCCGTTCTAATTCCTCAATGATTACAGTGCTTTCAGTCTTTCTGAAGGCATCTACAAGCGACCGATAATACCAAAGAGTTCCTTCTTTACGCCCCTGAAAACGTTCCCAAAGCGATTCGCCCAAAACGCGATAATCTTTGAGAATAGACTGGGCGTTGTAAAGTTTATCCGCTAATGACACGAGCAGAACTGATGGGGAAGCAGTAGGAATATGAGCAATATATGCTTCCTTGCGTTCTCGCCAAGGGGGTTTTGGAGTTGTATCAGCGTCAGTACAACCATTTACAATTGCTGTTACATTATCACCAAAACGACGGCGAATTTCTTCCCGTGTTGCAGCGCCACCTTGGTCTTCGATCGCATCGTGTAAAAGGGCTGCGATCGCTTCATCTTCATTCGCCCCGTATTCTAAGGCAATACTGGCAACACCTAATAAATGGGCAACGTAGGGGACACCTGAACCTTTACGAATTTGGTTAGTATGCAGTCGTGTGGCGTAAGTGAGAGCCGCGGTAAAACGTTCTGAAAGCATTGTATAAAAAGAGTCGCGAAGATTTGGAATTTTGGATTTTAGACTTGTCGTGAGCGTTCAGCCAAAGGATTTTAAATTTTGAATTTGTGTCAATTTTATAACAAACTGCTCTCTTAGCAGAAGGTTGGGATCAAGAAGAAGACAAATTTATTAATTTAGCACTCGACTTTGTAATGTTTCCTTAATCTTCACTCCCCATTCCCTATTTTTAATTTCTAATTAGGAGTAAATAATGGCAAAAAAAGATAGTTATGAGGAATTTTTAAGGGAAGATTTTAATAAATTATTTGTTAGTATAAACTTAGGCAATGTGCAAAAACCTTTTTTGCGATCGCGCTGGTTAGACCAAGTATTTGGATGGAAGCTAAGGCAAATTTATCGCGCGATCGCCATTATTATTTACGGATCACAACTATTATTTATTGGTGGTGTAATTCTCTCAGCATTGGTAAGTCTGAATATTAACACTCCTCCTAAACGCAACGCACAATCAACAATCTCCGCTGTGTTTACTAAAAAACAATTATCTTCTTCAGACCATTGAATAAGCATTTGGTATTTAAGCTTACTCATCTTCTTTCTTCTCCTCTATGCCTCATCTGACATTCTGAACTTAGAGGGTTAAAAAATTACCAAGTGGGATCGCTAAATAAATTAATCGTCAATTCCTCGCGTGGCGGTACTCCGGTAATACAAGCGCGGATGATCTCTCCATCCTCTAATTCGACGGTGCAAGCGTGACAAGATCCCATGAGACAACCGGTGGGAATAAATACCCCAGCCCGGTCTGCTACATCTAAGAGGGCTTCTCCCACTTCGGCATCTACGGTGACATCATCTGGTAAAAAGCGGACACGAACAATCATCAGAAATAATTCGTAATTCGTAATTCGTAATTAAGACAAACTCAAAGTAATTTTCGCTGCTTTACTCAGTTTTGTAAACAATCCATCCTGTTTAAATTTCTGATTAAAGCCTAGCTTAAGACAAAAACAGACTTAAGTCTAAATGGCTTTCAACTTCAGTGGCTAGGGAGTCCAAAATTTGCTCTCGCTGTTCTCGATAGTTAGCAACACCGGTGGGCAAAGATTTTAAACCCCGCTGTTGACGGAGGCGATTTAACCAAGCTCGTCGCCAAGGGCCGTTATCAAACAGCCCGTGCAGGTAACTACCCCACACTGATTGACAACTATCCACTAATCCTAAATTAATATCGTCAAATAGGGCATGGTACGATTGGGGATCTATTCCTTGCTGTTCGATGCGCGATCGCCCTTGGTGGATTTCAAAGCCATTGACTGGCAAGCCTTGTTGTGGATAATTTGAGCTAACTTGGCGCTGGCGGGCAATTTTTTGTCCTGTAATTACAGTTCTGATTGGTAAAAGATTTAACCCTTGAAATCTGCCAGCTTGTCCTTCTATCCCTTCTGGATCGGCGATGATTTGACCGAGCATTTGATAGCCGCCGCAGATACCTAAAACCGTTCCACCAGAAGCAGCATAGTGTTGGATAGCTTCTGCCATACCACTTTTTTGTAGCAGTAGCAAATCAGCAATCGTGGTCTTTGTACCTGGGATAATTACGGCATCAGGATGTCCTAAATCTTGTTTAGGACTTAAGTATTTTACTGAAACTGTACTTTCTGATTCTAATGGGTCAAAGTCGGTGAAGT
>JBGTMK010000749.1:0-6439 GCA_041743605.1 Nostoc sp. | reverse complement strand
CATAACTTTCTTGCCTCGTGTAATATTTTCAATTTCTAAGTTTGCCAATATTGAATTGGGAATAATAAACAACGTACTTTTAGCAGCAGCACGAATTTTGGTTGAACGGATGCCAATTGACTCAACTCGCCCAAATAAACCTTCAGGAATTTGTTGAGATTTCTGTAAACGAATATATTCTCCAGGGACAAAGGGGCGATCTAAATACAACACAATTGTTCCCAACAACTGCTCTAGGGTTTTTTGAGCCGCAAAAGCTACAGCTAATCCACCAATTCCTAATCCAGTTAATAATCCAACTAAATTAAATTGTTGACTTTGGGCAAACGCCAGAACAGCAATGAATCCGATAATTACATTTGCAAAAGTTTCAAATACTAAAAGTAATTCATCTACTTCTCGACCAAATTTGCGTAATATTTCAATTCCATATACTCGAATAAACTGTCGGAATAAACGAGAACATAGCCAAGAGATACTGACAATAACGGCTAAATCAACAATAGGAGAAAGGAATCTATAGATAGATTCATACTCCACAATCCACGCTAAAGATAATGAAATCAGTATTAAACTACCTGTGATTTTAAATAAGTTTCTAATTGGGTCAATTAAATTGTTATAAATACTGGCTACTTGCTGCGGTGCAAAACGTCGAATAATAATTCGCAAGAACGTAGGAGTATATCGTCCTATAAATAAAGATAGCAGAATAAAAATTAGAAAAACTCCAAGTCTAGATAGGGCTGATATTGTGCTATCACGTTGAAGAAATTCTAGAATAATCCGTGAAATATTCGTCATTATCTCTAAATTGTAATGGGCGAATCAACATAAATTGTTGGTTCTTCTATATCAAAAGCAATACCATATTCTTTTAAACACTGCGTCATGCTTTCAGTTGCCATATTTAGCAGTTGACGACGTAATTCCATCGATACATCTCCAGAACCTAAGATAAAGAAAGTAACTTGTGCTTGAGTTTTATCTGGTTCGATGGAATTATTGACACTCTTAAAAGTCACTTCTGTATTCCGAGAATCAATCCCAAAAATACCATTTGTACTGTCTAGAATAACTTGGCGAATTAAGGCTCGATCTTCATTACTGAGCGTTCTGTAGAATGTCAAATACAGAATTGACATGACTTTCTTAGCACCAGTGAAATTTTCAATATTCACTTGAGTCAGGGAACTGTTGGGAACGATCATCACAGTTCCCTTACCTGATGTTCTAATTCGGGTGGATCTTAATCCTATAGATTCAACTCGCCCAAAAGTCCCATCAGGAAGACCAATATAATCATCAATCACGAAGGGGCGATCAAGATAAAGAACAATACCCCCTAAAACTTGTTCTAGGGTTTTTTGAGCAGCAAAGGCTACTGCTAAACCACCGATTCCTAAACTAGCTAACAATCCTAAAAGATTAATTTGATGTGTTTGAGCATAGGTAAGAATTGCTAAAAAGATGATGATCAGATTTGCAATCCATTTGAAGAGAATTAGTAGCTCACTGCTGATTTTTTGTCCAGTTTTGAAAGCAGCATTTAGTAAATAGAAATCAAAGAACTTTTGAAATAATTTAGAGGCTAACCAACTAACTGCGATCGCTAGAGTTAAACTCACAATAATTTCTAATGAGTTTGTCCACTGATTTCTGGGTAAAAAGGATATAACAAGCTCAAAAATACCAATTACAGCTACCACAATTAATAAGTCTTCATTTGGCTTAATTAACTTTTGGTAAACATCAGCAATTTGGATAATATTCAAACGTTTCCAGAGTAATTTTGTCAATGAAACCATGAAACGACCAACTATAAAAATAAAAAATCCAGCTACCAGTCCTAGTAAGCCAATTTGTATTTCTCTATTTGTAAAAATTTCTGACGAAAAAATACCCATTTCGGAAATTAATGTAGAATTTGCTATCTGGCTAAATTTCTGGTATTAGTTTCCTCTGACTGCCTTTTACTGAAATATCCGCCCTATTCCTTGACAGATTAGTTTCCAAAATGATAAGTTTGTCTCTGGATTTAAAGACAAACTTATCATTTAAGTTACGCCAGCTACTAAAATTCTCTTTGGCGTGAAGTTGTTAGCAGTCGTTTCAGTGATTTGAATTCTGAGACAAAGCTATCCAAAAGTACACGCTGGATAGATATGCTACTGCTAAGATGCAGATAGTTCTGATAAAGTTAAAATCAGTCATGAGATTTAATTAAACTTAATAGTGAGCAGAAGTTTACGAATCAAAATTTGTAAACTTTGTATGTAACATCCAAATTTCTGGATGCAAAATTTTTAGCCCAAAATCTTGGGCTAGGTAAACTTAATTCGGTCGCTAAATTGATGAAACTTCGTATTTAGGGAATAGCCTAAATATGACTAACCGTAGAAGCTATCTATCTAAAAATTGACCACACAAACACGTGCAGTTTGTGGATTGCCCTCAATTCTATTGGGGCAGATGGCTAAAAATGGTAAGGATTTTAATTTACCTTGTTTTTGACCAGCTTTATTACCAGAGCTATTTTTATGTCGCTAACCCTAAACTGCTGTACATAGCAGCAGCAATGATCAGGTAGCTAGCGTTGGTTAGCTGATTAGCCTAATTGTCTGCACGCTATCGCTACATTTACCTTCTGATTTTTAGTCTACACCATAAGAGATCAAAAAACTAGGTTAAAAATGCCTTCTTCAAAGCAGTAGGCAATAAGGTATTGCAAAACGTAGTTAAATTGTTTAGACTAAAAGATTAACAGAATCAGTTTAAAAAATACAGGTATTGATTAAATCTTCAACTCCTGTTACTGGTAAGATTTTTGTATCTAATTTACACGCTAATTCTTCAATACTCATATCATCTAAAAATACCAATTCACCATGTTTGAGCATTACATTTGGCAGTAAAATTCCTTCTCCCAAATCTTGCCCTTGTAAGTTCAACAGCAAATCATGACCTGTTAGTAAACCAGTGACAGTGATATTTTGTCCCCAATAATCACTGCATAAAGCACGCATATTTACTTCTAAACCTTCAACAGAATTTAAACGTTTCAAGATAGGTTGAAATGCATTTTCTACTGCATTGCCTACTACCCAAGTTAATTTTCTCTGAGGATAAACCTTTGGCGGTAGTAATTCTGTTGCGGCGGCTGCAAATTGTTTAATAAACAATTGAATAGAACCAACACCGTTATCAATTTGGGGATATTCTTCATACTCAGATTCGCTTGGTAATTCCTCACCTGCAATCAAAAACCATTCATCGGCTAACCAAGCAACGTTGGAGGCGAATTTTTGGCGAAATTGCTGCGAGAGTATTTTGACTTGAGAAATCACTTCTTTGGCTTTCTCTCTAGTTACGGGTGTGAGTTCGTCTTCTTGGGGACGGAACCGTGTCAACCCGACTGGCACAACGGCCACTGATGCCACCGTAGGTACTTCACCAATATGAAAAGACGCTAAATCTTTGAGAGTTTGCTCCAGATGTTTGCCATCATTTATACCAGGACAAACAACTACTTGAGCATGAATTTGTAGCCGCCTTTTTTTAAACCACTTGAGTTGCTCTAAGATTTGTCCCGCACGCTGATTTTTCAGCAGTCTAATTCTGATTTCGGGTTCTGTAGCATGAACAGAAATATACAACGGAGACAAGCGCATTTGTTCAATCCGCTGCCATTCTCTTTCTGGCAAATTGGTGAGGGTAAGATAAGAGCCGTACAAAAAGCTTAGACGGTAATCGTCGTCTTTAAAGTACAAGCTGGTGCGCTTACCTGGTGGCTGTTGGTCGATAAAGCAAAATGGACAGCGGTTATTACACTGAATTAAGCCATCAAATAAGGCTGTTTCAAATTCTAGCCCCAAGTCTTGGTCGTAATCTTTTTCGATTTCCAGACTATGAGTTTTACCAGCAGCGTCTAAAACTTCTAATTCCAAGATTTCATCTGCACACAAAAACTGATAATCAATTCAATCGCGGGGATGTGTACCATTGATAGCAACGATTGCATCCCCAGCCTCAAAGCCAATCTCTGCGGCTATTGAGTCTGGAAGAACCTTAGTAATTCGGGCAGGATTAATTGTATTCATGGGGCATGGGGTATAGGGCATGGGGCATAGGGCATTAGTCATTTAGTTTGGACAAATGACCAATGACCAATGACCAATGACTATTAACTATTCTGCAAAAATCCTGTACCGATCGCACCCAAGATTGCTACCCCAAATACCAATCGATACCAAATAAATACCCAGGTGCTTTGGGTTTTGAGGAAGCGCAGCAACCCAGCGATCGCTAGATATGAGAAGATGGCGGCAGAAATCACTCCCGCGACTAAGGGAACTATTGCTGCACTGCTTAATCCTGCTTCCACAACATCTTTTAAGGAGACTAACCCCGCTAGGGTAATGGCGGGAATGCCTAGCAAAAAGGAAAATCTTGCTGCTGTTTCTCGTTGTAATCCCATAAATAGCCCCCCTGTGAGAGTGGAACCTGAACGAGAAACGCCAGGGATTAATGCCAAAGCTTGGGCTAAACCCATCAAAACGCCGTCCTTCATCGTCAAGTTTTCAAAGTCCCGTTGACGCTTACCTAGTTGTTCGGCTAACCCCAGCAACAGCGACATCAATATGGAAGCAATTGCGATCGCCCCTAAACTCCTGATGGGTGAATTATCAAAGTCTGGGATCAAGTTCTTAATCAAAAGTCCAAAGAAGATGATCGGTATCGTTCCTAAAACAATCCCCAAGAACAGACGAAAGTCGTAATCATTGTAATCTTTAAGGGCGATCGCTTTGGTCGCTCCCTTGAAAATTCGTGTCAAATCTCCCCAGAAATACCACAGTACGGCTGCAATACTACCAAGCTGAATGATCGCGGTAAAAGCTACTCCCGGATCACCCCAACCAATAGCCACAGGTACAACTTTTAAATGGGCTGTGCTACTAATTGGCAGAAATTCAGTCATTCCTTGCACGAAGCCTAAAACAATAGCTTGCAAAATATTCATTTGTTGCACCCCACTTTCTGCTTGATTCGGTAGGGCACTTAGAACTTTGAGTGGAAATACTACCACTGATAAAGTGAAAGATACTGCACTTAGAACCACAAACCATTGACGTTTTGATAAAGCCATTAGTTTACCTGCGATCGCTTTCTTTATAACCAATTACAAAAACATCTATCTGGAGAACTTACCAGGATAAGAGTTCAAGAAAACATCGATTTTTCTTTGACTCGCAAAATTCAGATAAAATCAAAATGCCCCAGGGGGGGATTTTAAAGTGTGATATCTTAAATAAGATAAAGTTTAGTAACAAATATTAAAAACATTGATTAATAATACACTATCCTCCTACACTGCTTCTAGCCCTTCTATTGATACCGAGTTGGATTTAGCTGATACTGGGCAGAATGGTATCAGGCAATTGGAATCGACACTTTCCTTGTCTCCCTCTCTCCCCTTATCTATTTCTGAGCAACAAACTTGGTTAGTGTTTGCGGCAGCGGTGTTTTTGGTAACAGTACCAGTATTTATAGAAGCACCAATAGTGCGATCGCTACCAAGTCTGAGTTTAGCGCTTACAGCATTTTGGGTGTGGCTAAGTTTTAACTTAATGTCACGTCCTGCAACCTACGTCTGGGGAGATTTACTCTTAGGATTTAGCGGGAGTTGGTTCGCAGGAGCGATTTACTGGGGCTGGTTACGTTGGGAACCTTTATGGCATCTGCCAGTTGAATCTATAGGTTTACCCTTTGCTTGCTGGTGTCTAATGAAGAATTGGGGCAAGGTGGGTAGCTGGTTTTATTTAGGTTCTTTACTCGGTACAGCTTTAACAGATGTATATTTTTATCTAGTAGATTTGATGCCCTATTGGCGGCAAATTATGAGAGTAGATGCAGATGTAGCACCGCAAATCTTACAAAATGCCCTCATACAAGTACAAACACCCTGGGGACAAAGTTGGGCAATAATTCTTGCCTTAGTGCTACTAACAGTCGGGATTTTAGCTTTAGGTCGAAATCAAAGACACTGGTATGCCTTTGGTGGCGCAGTTTTAAGCACAATTTTGGTAGACAGCCTATTTTTGTTAGCTGCGATCGCAGCGTAAAGAAGGCCGGAGGTTGTAATCATCGTCTAGCGTTCTCTTAGCAAAACTTTTTCCAGCCCAGTCTACGGCACATCAAGAATGAGGCTGTAGATAATTAATTGGTTAAGAAATATTACATAACAGTTCATCACCATCAAGCCTTCTTACTAGGGTTTTCGGTATTAGATATCTGACGGTTTTGTGTCTGCTTGGCAGGTAGAATCAACCACCCCGAAAAGATTTCGTCTAGCTGGGAATGCTACCAGGATCATGGATAGAACACTATTGCAGCTATGCAAGCACTCTGACCACAATAAAAATTTTTGGCAAAATTCCAG
>JBGTMK010000748.1:0-3020 GCA_041743605.1 Nostoc sp. | reverse complement strand
AAGAAATTTGGGAAAGTCTTTATATATCGGCGCAAAGTTATCTAAATCAGCACTTGATGCAAATGGTCAACTCTAGTAAGGAAGAGTCAGAATCCAAGGTGACACAAGGGACAAAAGGGCGTGTGCAAGCAGGTAAGAAATGATGAAACCCTTAATAGGCAATAGTTAAAGCTAAAATTTCTTTAAATCTTTCACTGTCGGACCGTGTAAAACTTCCCCTTTGCAACTGAAACGTGAACCATGACAAGGACAGTCCCAACTTTTCTCGGCACTGTTCCAAGCAACAACACAACCCAAGTGAGAACATACCGCAGAAACAGCGTGTATTTCTCCTGTTTGATCTCGGTAAGCGGCAACTTTATCACCATCGACGGTGACTAGCTTTCCTTCACCGATAGCCACATCTTGCAGAGATTTATTCAATCCCTTGAGGCGATCGCCTACCCAATGAGCGCCAACTTCCAAGTTTTGCTTTATACCTTGTGGAGTGAGAAAAGGAGTGGCGCGGGTTGAATCGTACAAATCAGCCGCAGGATTTTCAATGCCTAAAATCTGGTCAGAAAGTATCATTCCAGACAAGGTTCCTTGAGTCATGCCCCACAGACTAAACCCAGTTGCCACAAAGGTATGCTTGCTTAGAGGAGTTAATTTTCCTACATAAGGTATCTTGTCAAAAGATACAAAATCTTGAGTAGACCAACGATAGTCAATGGAATCGATATCAAAGCGAGAACGGGCATAATTTTCTAAATCTAGATATTTTTCTTCAGTATTCTCCACTGTTCCCACTTGATGACCGCCGCCACCAACAAGTAGCAATAAGCCATTCTTGTCAGGAGTAGTCCGAATAGAGTAGTATTTTTCTCCTGAACCAATGTACATTCCCACAGGTGCTTTCTGCTCTGCAATGCGCGCACCAATGATGTAAGAACGTTTGGGGTAAGTTTTAGCAAAGAATAATCCTTCATCGGTAATGGGAATATTAGTTGCAACTATGACATCCTGTGCCTGAATAATTCCTTTGTCAGTAGTAACTTGACAAAGATTATCTTCATCGACCTTCAGTACTCTTGTATTTTCAAATACGTAACTTCCATTACCAGGAATCTGCTTGATCAGGTGTAAAAGGTATTTGCGAGAGTGAAATTGTGCTTGGTTGTCAAACTTAACAGCACCAACAATAGGAAAGGGCAAGGAAGTTTCACGAACAAATGTGGCGGGTAGTCCGATTTTTAGTGCTGCTTCTACCTCTTTTTCAATGTCCTTGAGACCATCTTCGGTTTCTGCGAAAGTATAGGCACTTTGGCGACTAAAGTCACAGTCAATTTGTTCTTCGGTAACTGTTTTAGCAACAAATTCTAGTGCTGCTTGGTTTGACTGTGCATATATCTGTGCCTTTTCTTCACCATGATTTTTAATCAAATCCGCATAAATCAATTGGTGAAGTGAGGTAACTTTGGCTGTAGTATGACCGCTAACACCAGTAGATATCTGTTGCGATTCAATTACCGCAACGGTTTTACCTGCGCGTTTAAGTAATGTTGCAGCAGTGATTCCCGCAATACCTGCACCGACAATTGCAACATCCACAGATAGATTATTGATAAGTGGTGGAAAATTAGCTGTGGGTGTTGAGTCAATCCAGTAAGAAATGTGCTTTCCTGATAGATTAGGCATATTTTTTGGAGATAGTGTTCGAGAAATCCAATGCTTTGATAATAGAATTAGTCTTCCAAATCAAGACGAAACTGAAATAGTTAGTTTTGCTTGCTTAATTACTTAGTTGTTAACTTTTGATTAAGGCATAATCTGTAACTTTATTTTTCAATTTTTATTTATAAGAATACTCCTCATGCCTATATCTAAAATAGACGTTTTTACATAGAAAATAAAACTATCTTACGGATAAGCTTACTTAAGAAATCAGAAGAGATATATCAGCCTTAAGACATAGAATAATCTTCAGAAAGCAACGAAAAAGCATTTGAGTTGTAGTGATTATGACACTATTAAAAGTAGCTAGTGTCTAGTTAAAATGAGCATTTATTGTCGTTGAAGATTATTATCATCATCAGGGGTATAGATATTAGCTATACCCTTTTATACTCATCGAAAGAAGCTAACGTATCACTGGCATTTTTGATTTCAAGAATTGCACAGGCATCGGCAGTAATCCATTCTGGTTCGATTGCTGTACTAACACAACAGACTTGTTGAGACTCGAAGAAAAAAACTGATAAGTCTGACATAGCTTTAATCAAGATGCGCTCGCTACGGCAATTGTGCGGATTCATGAAGTTAGCTGATTAATAAGTCCCGCATAAACACGGATTCATTCCTGCTGCCTTTCAGTAAAACTGCATTATACAGGTTTTGAAGGTGCATTTATGACTGATACTGCAATGTTAGATAACCGTATAAATAAGCAAATAAAATTTGAACCATTAGAAGCGATAGTAGCAGCAACAGAAGAAGAGTCAGTAATACAGCGCTTACCGCTATTATGCAATACAGTTTTTCTGCTTACCCTTTTATAGCATAGCTTTCAGTTTTGATGATGTACCTCATAGCTGCCGGAAGTGCTGTATTAGCCGAAAAGCTCACACAGGTGGCAATTCCTTTAACCGTATTGTTACAAGCACTGAATATAGCAAAACACGATAAGGCAGCAGCTTTCCGTTATGCTGACAAATATCTAAAGAATACCAGAAAGTCGAAATGGGTTATTATCAAAGCGGCTTGAAATTTTTGATGAAACACTCGGTTGGATATCTTTATCCTGATGTAAATCCTCAGTTTTGATTATTCCAGGGATTGAACTTATATTTAATTGGAGAATTTTGGAGTAATTTTTCAATTCCTTTTCGGATCAGCTCTGGTGGAACTCCGTCTAATTTCAGATCCGTTTGGATAAACTCATCAATGGAATTGGCTTTCGTCTTCTCTAAGAGCGCCAACATCTGTTGAGCTTGGGTTGTTGGTGTGCTTGATGAATTAGTTTCAGCTTGAGAGGTTTGCTT
>JBGTMK010000747.1:0-5281 GCA_041743605.1 Nostoc sp. | reverse complement strand
GCTATTTTTAGTACCAAGTCAATGGATTGAGTGACATCAGCTTTGGGAGTAATGTTGCCTAAAAAAGACAAAAAGCCGATTTTCTCACTAATTTTATTCGCTAAAGCTACCGTTGCCATAGCTGTGTCCGCCTTATCAATTGTTTGATAAAGTTTGATTGCAAATTGATAGCCTTGTTGAGGATCTTGGTATAGAGTGGCGGCGCGATCGCGGATTTTCTGGATTACCTTAGCATCGGTTTCTCCAGTAATGCTGCGAATATTATTGTCAAACCCTGTCAAATTGCTCCATTCACCTGGTGCTACATAATCAAGAGCCTTTAAAACTTTGACAGTGATATTGTCAGTCGGTAACTCGTCAACCAACTGAATAATTGATTTATCCATCAGCCGATCCTCAAAACTCTAAATATTGTGACAACACGGTTCAGATTAGCCTATAGGCTAATTGATGAAGCGTATTAATAGAGTTCCCCAACCTGAGCAAAAAATAACGATTTGTTTTCTATAGACTCATCCAGCATCTAACAATTCAGCGGTATCTGGAACACCTCTCTCCTGGGGAGCATCCCAATTGTGCAAAAAGAGGGGGAGAAGCCAATAATATTCGCGATGAAGTCTCGCGAATAAATGGGGAACTGTACATCAACACAAGAATTGGAGAGAATTATTTGTGTTCAATCCCAAGATCAACTCGTGCATTACGGCGGACGCTCAAGGAAGCATGGCGCTTGGCGTTAATATCCACACATGAGTATGGACGAGCAGCTGATATTGAGTCGGTGTGGGGCCATTTCACGTCGCGCATCTCGGCTCAATACCATTTTCACCTCGTTCTACTTAATACCCCTAATCTTATTAAGTAAGTGGGCAAGAATAAATCAAACTACATTAAGTAATGTAAAATTCGATTGAATTATCTCGTAGTAAGGGCTTTAGCCCTTAAGAGAGGACTAAAGTCCCCACTACAAACCTTTAATTATTTACGCCCACTTACTTACTAAAGGTTAGGAAGTTTTCGGATTTCATTAATAATATCAGCAATCTTAGCTATATTTCCAGTTCCAATTGTCAAAATGATTGTTCCACTAAGTCGAATGATTGTATTAATAAATTGCAATATATCTTGATTTTTTTTCAGATCGGCAATTCCCTGTTTAGACTTATCTATCGAGAACTCAATTTCTTGTTTTGGCTTTTGTATATCCGTCAATATTTGATCGAACATTGTAGTGTTAATTTTTTTTATCCATCGGCTGACTTCTTCTTCAGCATCCTTCATTTGCTCGTAATCTTGTGATGTTATGTTGTCATCATCGGCTAAATCCTCCCTTGTCGCAAAAATTTGTTTACGCAATCCCCGAAGCTTTTCTCTTAATTCCATTAATTCTGTTTTAGTTAATGTTTGATCGGACATATCTTACACCTTCATTCTCTAATACTAATAGGTTTTTAATTTCAGAATGACTGTTTTAGCTTTTTGGCTAGAGGCTTGACTGTTTCAACATAATCTCGGAGGATTTTTCGAGTTCCTTGAATTTGTTGAGAATCAAGTTGTCGGGTTTGAACTTGAGATTCATAATTTTGTTGGCTCTCTTTCGGAAAATAATTAGCGCAAAATGCTTTTTCAACTTCTGGGTTCATATCACCTTTAAATTGATTGGCTAGAGCATTATGAGTTGCAGCCGTCTGTTGTAAAATTGTGAAATAAGCTAGAGTTCCCTCTTTTTTTTTATTAATTTCTTGGGTTTTGTCTTCATATTCACTAGATAAGGCGACTAATTCATTATCTAGCCTTTCTGGATTATTTTTAAACTTAGTCATATTGAGCCGATAGCGAACATCAAAATACATATCAATCTGATTTTCTTCCTCATGAATAGCTCCTGTAAGATAATTATTCTTGACAAGACTTTCTAATGCGTTGATATAGCGAATAAGTGAATTGTTGCTACAAATAACGATGGGTTTTAATTTTTTGTATCTTTTTTGATCGGCAGATAAGTTGAGCAGAGATTGAGCAATATTAAGTCCATCGGTTAGGCTACGTTCAAACTGCTGGTTTTGTTTTTCAATAGCTTGTCTTTGTGCATCTGTTAAATTAAGAGTGCTAGAATTTATTGGGGTCTCTTTGATTTGTATGATAGAGCTTTTAATTGCTTGCAAATTTTGATCAAAATCAACAGTATTACGACTAGCTAATCTTCCTATAGTTTCAACATATGTTACTAAAACTCCATTTAATTGCGTGACAATTTCTGAGTTTACTTTTTCCTTTTGACAAGCAGCTTTAATTCTTGCAGGTGGAAATTTATAGGAAGGATCAGAACCATCAAATTCATCAGATAGTTGCGATAATTTATCAGGTATTATAGGAATAATTGTTGAACTGGGCTGTGTTGAATCACTTGAGGATAAAGTTGCTTTTCGCTCCTCGGAAACGTTACTATAAGCAACTTTTAGAACTTCTAGTCTGGTACAGGAATCATAGATATCTTCGAGCATCTTAGTCGACGAGCCTTTAATCGATGCAGAAGTAAGTCCGAAATCTTCAACCAATTTTAAGTCTTCGTAACAGCTACTTAAAATTAGGGTGAGCGGGAAAACGGCAAATACTCGATTAAAAATTAATCCCCATTTTTTTTTCATTCTTATCTGTCCTTTTTCCAAAAGTTTATCAAAGGAAAACATAAAGAGTAGGATCGTGTTATAGATTTGTTGTTGAGAGTTAAATGTGCAAAATTTTGATTGCATTAATATCATTTATGGGAAATTTAGTAAAAGGGGTGTGATATCATGTTCGACTTAATGCTTCTGTCATTGCGTTCGCGTAGCGTCTCGTAGAGAGCGGAGCGCAGCAATCCCAAACCTTTGCGATTGCTTCATTCCACTTCGTTGCATTCGCAATGACATATCGTAAGTGATTTACAGAACATGATATGAGTAGCATTCGCGCAGAAAACCGGGTTAAGAGATATTGCATGAGTAAGACAAACATTTTTAGAAGCTGAAACCCTTACTTTATCGTTGAGTAGTGACTCGATGATCAGCAGAGCGTCAATGACCTTGATTATCATGAGAATCCTTATTTAATAAGGCTTTTAAGCTTAACTCGGTTTTCTGTTCCGATGATACTCATACCCCAGAATGGGGTAGTTGCGCGATTCATTCGTAACTACCCCATTTTCCATAATTATCTGGATGCCTAAGATAAGAAGTTGTTTCTAATCTTTGTAGATAAAGTAGCTTACTGTCCGAGATTTAAATCCTGCTGTCATTAAATCATTAGCAAAGTTGCTCGAACCAGCCTGAGCAATTCGCGGGTTATTGGGTTGACCTGGTTCTGGACGTACTACAGCTATGTGTCCAATACCTCGAGGATGTTTCCAGCAAACTAGAGTTGGAATGCCCTTTGCTGCTGAAGATGTGGCTATATCTACAGAGACTTTCTTCCATCCATTGGCAGGGGTACTTAACCAATCATGCATATCATTTGCTTCTTGCTCTTTTTCCCCGACCCAGTGAGTTAAGGGCGCACGCAAACAACGCATCACATCTCTGGCAAATATATTGCAGTAAGTTTCACGACCTTGAGGCCAGTATCGTTTATTCTGAGGATCTGCAACGTTCAAATAATCTATAACTTGACGAATCTGCTCAGGAGAACGGACTTGTGGATTTTCTACAACAGGCATATCGTCGTCTTGAAGATACCGCGCTCGTTGTCCAGGTTCTCCTATCCAGCGTTTAGGATTAGAGGAAATTGCAGGCTTGGCGAATGGGTCACTATATGGAAATAAAAAGCCGTCAATTTTCTTGTTAGAAATATCCTTCAAACTGATAAATCCACCTAGCAATATAACCTTATCAGACTCTGTAAATTGACCACTAAGAGCTTGCCAAGTTTGAGGGCCAACTATCCCATCTACTGTGATACTTGCTTGAGTTTGAAATTTTTTGACAGCCGCTTCAGTTTTGGGGCCAAAATCTCCATCTACTTGTCCTGCATCAAAACCTTTCTCATTCAATAATTTTTGCAGAGTTTCTACATCTTGGCCTTTGCTGCCTGTACGAAGGATACGGGTGAGTACAGGTGGGTTGATATCATTTACTTGACCATTATGTTCACCTGTATGAGGAATACTTACTAAACCTTTTTGGACTAAGCCAAATAGTTGAGCCATACATCCAACTTGTTTACTGATAGCTTCTTCATCAAAAGAACTATCAGCTACATATTTCCCTTTATCATAATGAAATGTTCCAGAGTAGATATAAGCACTTCGATTAGGTGGTGTTGTTTTACGCCCTTTTCCCATTCGATAACCCCACCCGTTATATCTTTCAAAAAACCAAAATATAGTAGGCAAATCCCAAGATAATTTTCCTTCTATGTTCTTAAGTTTACCTTTTAAAGAATCAATAGCTGATTCTTCCCAAGAAAAAGGAGGATTGCCATGTTGAGGTCTACCAACTGGCTCATGAATAGTACGTGCAGTTAAAGGATCTCCATTACGCAGATGACTGTTAAATTTATAACTTGCTTCCAGTCCGTGAATAATTGCAATTACGTACCACGGTACACTTGTTTTTTCGGACACAGATTTATAGCGACTCTGGTGTTTCTCTATCTCGCTGACAGCTTGATCTAAATCTCTCTGATAATTAGGCTTGATAGAGCAGTTACTCCAATTATCCAAATATTCTTTTCTTAATTCTTGAGTTAGCTCATAAAGTTCGACTTTAGTTGGATTTATACTCATGGTTTTCTCCTCGAAAATCTAAAAATATGAATGAAGTTGGCAATACCTTCACAAAAAAAGAGTATGAAGAAGTACTACCCAAGCTATCAGAGATTAATTGGTAAATTATGCAAGAGCGTTTGAAGTAAGTAAGTGGGCGTAAATAATTAAAGGTTTGTAGTGGGGACTTTAGTCCTCTCTTAAGGGCTAAAGCCCTTACTACGAGCTAATTCAATTGAATTTTACATTACTTAATATAGTTTGAGTTATTCTTGCCCACTTACTTAACTACGACAGAGCAAGAAGATTACTCTGTCGTGCCTGGGGTGTTCGTTCTTAAGGCGGGGATAGGTATTCCAGATATTCCTGCCTCTCTCCTTTTAGGAGAGAGGCAGGAATTTTCCCCCTTCCCTACAAGCAGGGCTGTTTCATTCCATTTCAAACAAGATTTGTCAAGATGGTTAGCAAGAAAATTGTCAGTAAGCGTGACGAAGAGATGAACATTTAAGCACTGAAATATCAGTAAAATAGTTGGTTTCA
>JBGTMK010000746.1:0-2196 GCA_041743605.1 Nostoc sp. | reverse complement strand
TAATCTGGGTGCGTAGCAATCTGGGATATCAGATTTTGGGCTTGCTCAAGTAATTGGCAGAGATGCGGATTAGACATTTCAATGCCGAGCCTTGAACATAAATCTTCTGCCTTTACACCGAATGTTCCTGGTTCAATCTCGCTTTCTAATTCTTCAAGCAGAGATTGGAAATTCGGATGTTCATCGTTGATTTCAATCTCAATCAAATCTGCGCTCTTTGTAACGACAGTTGTCCAAGCAGGTAAAGTTGGTGGAATCGTCTTGGCGTAAAGTTTCATAATTGTGTCCTCTGGGATTAATAACTTAAAAATCCTCGGCAATCTCCAACAAAAAGCCGTGTCCCGTGTTCTGTACTTTCACCAGTTCTCTATCCAGTAGTGTTTGAATTACTGAATCAGAGAATTGGAATTGGAGAGAGTGCAGAGGAACACAACCACCACAAAGCTGAATTGAACGCAGCAAATGTTTGGCTCTGCGCTCAAAGTTGTTTGTAGAATTAGCCATTGATGCTACCTCCAGTTACTACAGCTAATTGTTGTTGCAGGATGGAGATTTGACGCTGATAGAATTCAATTTCTGCGGTAATTTGTGTGAACAATTCCTGTGGGGAGAGCGGTTGGATTTGATTCTCTTGCAAGTACGATATTTCGTCAGAATTCTTGTTAGGCATCAGCACATAACGCCATCCTTCATCAAACTGTTCAGCTAATTCAGTACCATTCGGGTAGCAATAAAGCCCTAGAATGATGCCGTCTTTAGTACGTTGATCCAAAGCAAAGCGAGGGTAGCCCCAGTGTTGGGGGATTGAGATCGTGGCTTGCATATTGATTGGTGAATGAAAGAATTATTGAGGGGAAGGGGGAAAGGCGAAGGGAATGAAGAAATTTACCTTTCCCCTTTCCCCTTTTACCTTTTCCCAGGCGAAGCCCAAAACTTACGCTGTGACTAACTCTGCTCTCTCCAGCAGTCGTTGCAATTTATTGCCAGTTAGCTGTTCTAAGGGTTGGTCTAAAATATATTCATCAAAAATGGATTTACTATCAGTAGACACATCCACCATTGACAGCGATGTCTGCGACGGGCAAAGCCTACGCACTGCATCATAGACCGAGTTAGAATACTGCTGCTGACCTGAATAACGCCTCTTCACCCACCAGTTACCGTTAGTGCATCCGATTTGACCCAATTTGCGTAGTTTGCCGTCTTCAGTATCGTGGGTATAAATGCCATCATCGAAAATTTCAAACCCATAACTCTGGCACTCGTTGAAGATATGCGCCATGATGTGGTTTTCAGTCGTAGAAGAGGACAAGGAGCAGGGTGCGGGGTCCAGGGGGGAAATTTCTTCTCCCTTGCTCCCAGCTAAGAGCCCCCCTGCTTCTTCCTGCACAGGTAATGAGCCGTCTTTATAGTGAGTGCAGATGAAGCGATCGCAACGCATTAAAGTATTGGCACGAAATAATTCTTTATCATTGATCATGACTACCCAGCGTTGGGTTAGGTGGTTGTCGTCATAGCTAATGCTGGCTACCAGTTTGTCATCAGCGTAATATTCGTGATGGTCAAACGAGATTTCGACTATTGTGAGGGGTTCGGGAGCAACAGCTTGGGCTTGGTCAGCGATGTAGCTGTCGAGTTCGGCTTGGGCGAGGGTTTGGTTGTCAACTTTCTGAAGCTTGGTGGATTGGTGGGTGATGATTGCGTTTACCCAGGTGTCAGCCGCTCTTTTGTCTCCGGTGGGTGTAACGCCTAATTCGGCAGCGATTCTTTTGAGACGGGGGAGGTTATAGCGGGAGAGGGCTTGCTGTGTGTATTTGGGATAGGTCATAATTGATATTCCTGCCTCGACAGGGGTTAGGTTTTCACAAAGGGCGATCGCTTCGTTGTCCAGACGGGGGCGGTCGTCTTTTGTTATTCCTATTCTATCAACTCGGAGTAGACAAATCAACTGTTAGGCGACATTTTTTTGTAAAATAGCCAAAAGTTCAGATGGATCAATGTATACAGCCGGAAATAGCTGCTTAAAATCGGCATCAAGAGCATTGCAGATAGCCACGATTAAATCAGTTGAGACGGCCTCAGCTTTGCCTACCTCCAGCTTATGAATATATTGGTAAGTGCAAGTTACACCATTATTGTTAACTTTGTCGGCAAGGGTTCGCATGGGAATCTCACCACGTAAAGATTGTAAGCGTT
>JBGTMK010000745.1:0-17941 GCA_041743605.1 Nostoc sp. | reverse complement strand
TCAGCAAGCTGTTTCTGTGTTAACCCCGCTTTTGTTCTGGCAAAGTAAATAAGCTGTGCCACTTCTGCATTTATAGAGGCTGACTCCACTAATGCCTCAAGCTCAGGGTCGCTGCTGGTTATCTTGTTAATGATTTTTATTGCATCGCTAGTCTTCGCCATCCTCTTGTTCCTCTACGTAGGTGTGAACTTCTGGGTTTTCTTCAAATAAAAGCTTTCGTGCGATCGCTCGTTCAATATCAATTGGAGGTACAGCTGCTTCTTCCTTTGTAATGGCGTGTGCGAGAATTGCCACATTTTGCCCATGAAAGAAGTACAAGATGCGGTATTGCACATGAATATGCTTTGCTCTAAGCTCATATATCCCGTCGCGCAAGTAATCAGCCGCCGGACGACGGAGTTCGTATCCTGATGCCCCAAGTTGTTTGATTCGAGCAACACAGTTGGCATAACCTTTGCGGTCTTCTTTCAAAAGTCTCGTCAGCCATTCAAGGACAGGAACTTCCCCTTCTTCTTCCTGGTAGAAAACAACACGGGTTTCAGGCACAGCATACCCTCTAAATATATCAATATTGTTATATTAGGGCAACGGAGGAAACGAGACGCGCGGGCTGTATGACGTTTCTCCTCAATTGAAAAATCTAACTTTGTTACAAAAATGCCAATTATTAAAGTTACAGATGACGAACTTTTAGTTGCAGTTTACACTAAGTAAAATCTAATATCTACAAGTTTAAAAAAATCAGAAGTAAATATTAAATAATAATTGGCACTATATATGAATGCTGATGAGTCAATTTTAAATTTAGAGAAGGTTGATTTAAAAAATAAACATTTTTTACCAGAAGATTCTGGCATTTATTATGTAATAGATGAAAACAATATAGTATGGTACATAGGAAAAGCAAAAAATCTTAAAAAGAGATGGAATGGGAAAGCGCACCATAGGCTTTACCAATTATCATCACAAAGTAGAAAAAAGTTTTATATATATTACAATAAGTTAAGCGAAATCAACCTAGATGAAGAAGAGAAAAAATTAATAGCACAGTACAGACCGCATCTTAATAGCAGTCCAGTCAAGAAAAAAAGGGTTTTACCTGCTGAAAATCTGTTAAGAGAAACAATACTCAAATTACCAGATTTTTTAGTAATTTTAGGTATAGAGCCACCCAGACAGATAAATAAAAATACCATCACACCTGACTGGTGGTTAAAAAAGAAATTAGCAGGACTACAAATTATTCATCTTGTGCTTGATTGGGAAAAGCTAAGAGAGTTCGCCGAACAAGATATAGAAATATCTAGTGGTATATTAGGTTATGTATTTGGGACTAGAAAAGCTTATTCTAACCTTTGGGAAGCACCACACAAGGAATATGTAAGAAGATACGGTGTAGTCCAGTGCCGGATTTTGGTAAATGGGTATGTTGTTGAAGTCAGTGTTTTAGATAAAGTTAGTCAGATTTTAACTAAAACTAGAATGGGGACTTTAGCTGGTGAGCAAATAAAAATTGTAGAAGCAGATATATTAGATAAAATCAAAGCAGACCTAAAAATTCCAATTCCAAAAGATTTTGTCAATCAAATAAAACCTTACTTGCAAGACCCTATAAATTTAGTTTTTAATGATGACATAGATAGAGAAAATCTAGGAAAACAAATATACAAAATAAAAGAAGAGTATAAGCAAGGTCTTAGAGGGGTTGGTAGTAGAATTGCTAAACGAACTCCCAAAAACTCATAAATCTCCCCACAATGAAGCAAATTTACAATATTTAACTCCAGCTATTCAATATTTTAAGTTTTTTCTAGATAAGTTCCGATATCGAATCACTCATCTGCTTTTGCAAACGCTGGCGGTTATCATCATATTTCAATACCGTCTGCACTTGAGCGTGTCTGCTGAATCGCTGAGTAGCACGGTAGTTGCCATTATTCAGATCCAATACTGTAGTAATCGCACTGTGGCGGACACGATGCGGTGACATCTTCTTAGTAATTCCGGCTTGCTTGCAAAGCCCATCTACCAATCGCCTGATTGCTTCCCCGGTTAATCTTGCTCCATTCTTGTGGTATGCCAGCACCGTGAAAAGCGGTTCATTGCCACGTTTCTTCTTACCTGCTTTTATCCAACCGGAGATTGCGTCGGTGGTTCTTTCCGATAGGTCAAGAATTTCTTTCTGGCTACCCTTACCTTTACCCAGGATTGCAAGAGTTTTCTCCTTGGCGTTAAAGTCACGCACATTTAGATTGACTATCTCCTGACGACGCAAGCCATTATCCCAAAGTAACCGCATAATGGCATAATCGCGCTTGCCCTTAAGGGTATTGCGGTCAACTAGCGCTATGACTTGGGCATAGTCCTCGGCTGGAATGCCCATAGTGTCCCGGTAGGTTTCAACCTTCTCACCTTTGACATCATCCAGGGAGAAATTGCAGACTCCCAGCCGCCGCCCCATCTCAACCATTGACTTGATAGCACTGAGGCGACGATTCACCGTAGCTTCAGCCAGCTTTTTCTTAATGAGGTGTGCCTTGTACTTAAAAACCACAGCGACAGCATGACGTTGTTCCAGGTGTAGAAACTCTAGAACCAAATCCCGACTGGGTTCTTTCTTGGCAATGAACAAGAAGAAATCTTTCAGGTCTTTTTGGTATTCGCGTTTGGTATTCAGAGATCGCTTATCACCAATCAACTGCTGGATAACATCGGGGTCATTTTCTAGAGAAAAGTCTTCTCCGATCGCTAACGCCAGCGAGTTTTCTAGAACACTAAGATTTTCCGGGTGGATCGGTGTCATTGGTTAGTCAGCAGCACAGGGGCAGCGTCAGTTTAATGCTATTTCAACATCTTAGTTGTAAAGAGCGTGTTTATTACTCTAAGTGGTGTGAAAATCACTATTGTCGCACTATCTCCCAGGAAGGGGGGGAGTAGGGTTTGGGCAGTTCTTGTCAGATGATTGACAGTTATTGAGCGCGATGAAGAGAAATTCAATGACTTTCAAGTGTAAGCACTGACGATTTGACTAAGTAATAATGCTGTATGAGTCTGGATATTGTTGTTTTGAGCGGGAACTTGCATCGGAAGCAAAAACTTGAGTCAGCTAATGAAAGATCCCAAAACTACCAACAATGGAAAGTGCGATCGCACTTCCTTGTAGGGCTAAAAGTAGCGAAGACACATTTTGCCGCCATGTAAAGCTTGAAAACCTTGCTGTGAAAGAATTACAAAAATAAAATCGCTGTTGTAACCAAAAATCGGAGAAAAAGAGTGCAATTCTTTTAATCAGTCACAGATACCTGTTGGGTTATTTTCTCTGGGAGCGTGATCGTTCTCCGTTACATCATATCTTTTTGATAGAAAGTATGAATTTTAGTTCTGATCATTGCTAAAACAATGACTGGATCGAGAGTGTACTAATTTTTAAAAAACAAAATTTAACCTTATAACTGTAACTCAGTTTCAAAAATCTGAATGTTTGATATGCCAAAATGCCTGATTTTAAGGCTGTTTTAAATGGGTAGACTTGCAGATATTTTGCGTGAAACGCTATAAAGATTAACGGTATTAATATTGAATTTTATTGAGTGAATCAAACATATAGTTGCCGTTTGAATGTACTATGTGATACTAAAAAGCCTTTTCAAATCTCTTAGCGCGAAAGATTAGTAGTACCCTGAGCATTCTGATAATAATTGATATTTTGGGAAGTTCTCATGCCTATCCATCCAGTTCTAATTTTAGATGATGATAAAAACTGGCTAGCACAACATAAACAACAGCTAATAAATGCTGGAATTGATTGTTTTGCTACTCTAGATTCATCTGAAGCTATTCAGTTGGCCATACAACACAAAATTAAAGTTGCTCTCATTGATGACATTTTGTTTGTTCCCCCTATTTCTAATCCTCAAGAAGACGAACTTCAACGCTGGCAAGGAAGAGGCGTGATTAGAGAGATTGTGAAAGCTGGACTAGTCAATACTCATTTCATATTCATCACTGCTGCACCTGCCAAACTTAGTGGTTGGAACACCCCAGTATTTTTACCAGAAGTGTTTTCAAAAGAAGTTGCATCTTTGAGAAAAATTTCGGGTGTGATTAATGTGATTAACAAGTCAGAAATTGAATCTAGCCCAGAGGATTCATATGCTCACCTGATTGATATTATTAAGAGGGTTAATAAAGACACTGAAAGTTTGAGTCAGCTTGTACAGAAAGAATCTTTGCTGGGTAATTTTTACAAGCATTTAGCTCTTATTCGCATTCGTATCAATTTTACACTTATCAATATAGGCGTAGACAACATAGGAGTAGTCAACGTCAAGAGTAAAATTGAGGGAGATCAAATTGGACACCAGGATAACCAATCAGGAAAATAACAAACCTTCTGCCCTTTGATACAGTTTTAATGGATACTTGGTGCGGTCAACAATCGCAAGCACGGTTCCGGAAGAGAAGGGTGGAAGGCAACATACATTCCCCTCGACTCTACCTCTTGGCGGCCACCCCATAAAGAACAATCCCTAGTTCAAAGTTAGGACGGTATCCTCCATGCTCTAGTTCATAGCTAAATAAATGACTCGCAGGACCTACATTAAATTTACTAAGTTGTTGGCTTAATCGGTGTATTGCTACCTTAAGAGGGGAATTTTGGCTTATGTCTCCCTCAATCTGCACTCCAGAACGCAACCCCCGTTTACCACCTGTCTCATAACCAAAGGCATAATCTTGAACAGCCAAAGCATTGTATTCTGGAGGTTCGCTGGTTTGTTTTCTCGATTGACGTCGTGAGTAATGATAGTCCTGCTCCCGAATAATAACCTGGGTCTGCTTTTCCATTTGTTGTGCCAAAAAAGCCAGTATTTTAAAAGCGCTTGACTCTGGCTTAATTCCATGCAAGCGGTCAAGTTTTTTGGAACCAGGCATTTCTACTAGTACTGACTTTTCTTCAGCTTGTTTCCAAAACTCATCCAATATCCTGTGTCTACCTTCCTTTAATAAAGGAGCTATGGGCAGAAATTGCTTCCTAGTTATACCCATCTTTTCAGCCATAGCTTTGTGTAATTCTTTTGTATAACCCAAGCCAATCATGACTTTTAGTGTGACGACATCGGCTTTAACAGCGAAGGCTGGTTTTTTAAGTAAATCTATTAGCCATTTATAAGAACCATCTGGGTCTTCTTCAATATCTGATTTGTGGATAATATCAATAACTCCCTTTTGCCGCCGCAGTTTTGCTGTTTCCCGTCTAAATAACTGGTTATCGCCTTCGCTGCGAGATACAGGTGCAGCCGTAACCACAATAATCTGGATATCAGAACGCTGAACCACAATCTCTCGAATCACACCGCTACCTTGCCACCTCTGCAATTCCCGTTGTTCCTCGACCACAGGAATTGGTGTGACATAGAGGATTTCATCGATGAGAGCAAATTTGACTGATGGGTTTGTCTTAGAAACCTTAATAGCTTCTTTTGCATCTTGAGTTGCATGGTATAGAACTCCACCTTGCTTGAGACGGCGTTCGTGTAGTGCAAGCCAAGTTTCTTCATCATCTAGCACTAGAACACTAAAATCAGTCACGCACTCTTCCTCCTAAAAAGACGGAAAATATTTTTCACCAGTAGATTGTAAAATGACTTTCAAATAATTGAAAGCTGCTTCCAATCGGTTAATTGCTTTTTGGCGTTGCTCATTGTCATAAATATTAATTTCATCTAGTGCTACTTGAAAATGCTGTTGCAACTGCCGACTCTCCTGATCAATAGTTACAATTGTATGACAAGCTACACGCGCATCGGCCCGAAATTTTTCCACACTTTTTTCTATCTCTTGTATTCTCTGCTTATCTTCCTTAGGCGATTTTTTGAGATACTTAATATCTTCAAGACATGATGTAATTTGTTTGTCGCGAAGCTTTTGATAAACCCTTAATTCCTTATGTAATAATTGAAAATTTTCTGGTTCTAAAGGCACTAGTTCTGTTACCTTCTCTAACAATGTGGAAAGCATCAAAGGAGTTTCACAACTATCATGGGAACCATACCCAAAGCGCAGAACTCGGTGCTGCTGTTTTAAAGTAGAAAAAGGTATAGAGGATAATACCAAAATTGCTCCAGTAAAACCTTTAAGACGAAGTTTTGGTAAGATTGATATTTGGTTTTCAGGAATTACAAGAATAGATTGCTTGAAGGATTTCAAATTATGCCGATGCTCGTTTCCTTCAAGAAATAGTTTTGGTATACCAAGCAATGTAGATAAAACAGTTACTACAGACGTACTAATCAAACTACTTTTGATGGCTACAATTAAATTGAACGGTGTTTGAACTGAATTTATCGCTAATTCAGTTGGTTGTAAACCTAGTTTATCTAATATTTCTTGATATGCGGACCTTACTATTTGTGGTGTTATAAGACTATCACAAAGTAAAGACGAATAACTATTAAATATAGTTTTGATTAAAGTATCAATAGCAGCTTTAGAAACATCATTTTTACCTGCTATTATCCACTCAATTTTTAATAACTCTTCTAAATCATGATACTGTTGTCGAACACCTTTTACTCCTCCCAAAGCTTTGAACCACCAAGATGAGCGCAAAACTTTTTTATCTTTTAAATAGATAGCAATGTAAGTCTGACAAAGTACTGATATAGCAGGCAAAATCTCTAAAGGTTGATAGCAAATAGAGGGTAAACTTTCTCTTTTCCTAATTAAATAATGAACTATCTCTTCAACATCTTTAAATCCAATTGCAAAAATAGGTGAGGTTGGTCGCAATATCGGAAGTATACCTGCTTTAGCTTTAGGAGTTCCGGGAGTATTGAATTCAAAAACACAGTTAGAAGTTACGTGACTGTTGTGCCAAATATGTTCATCACTAGAGTGAAAAAATATAGCACTAACAGAGGAAGGTAATTTTCTTTCTGGAATAATAACTCCTTCTATATCGCTGATGGTAAATTTCCTGTAATCACTACTAGATGCAATAACATACACTTCAGCAAAATAATTGATTAAAACTTTTACCCAAAGAGAACTTCTACTATCTCTGCAAATAACACATACAGTCAGATAATGTTGGTTTGACGGTTGTATTGTATTCATATTTTCCTTTTACTTCCTTGATGCAACTATCAATGTGTCTCCTTCCATGTAGATAACTCCTGGCCCCATAAATCCACTTTCACTAATTGCCATTTGACGCCATAGATGTATAATGGAACTTCTCGTATTTCCAGCAGATTTGGGAATGGCGAGCATCTCCTGCTTAAATATTTTAGAAATAGTTTGAGCTAAACATTCTTGACGATCTGAAGATGAACGCTGAGCATCCCAGCTAAGTTGAATTTTCAGTGTTTTGCCTGACTCATAAAAATATACACTTTTGACTTGAGACTTTCCGGATGTATTTTGATGAGAATTTTCCTCACTTCTAAGAGTAAACATGCAAATAAAAAAATCATAAAGAGCTATAGCTGAATCACGTGCAGTTGCTTTATCTTGGTTAGCAAAAATTGGACTTGTTGCTTGGAAACATTCCATCCAAGCCGAGGTATCTTTCACAAATAGATTGACATTATTATAAATTTTTTGATAAGCCATCAAAGCGATTAAATAAGCAGCACCAACAGAAAGATGACGTTTGGCATTACTATCACTTTGACCGCAAAAGAAATCACCACAAAGGCACTTTAAAGACTCATGGATATTATTGGCTGACTCTTTGTTGTTCCACCATGCATCAGGTAACTCGACACCTAAAGCAACCGAGATTTTTCTTTTGTATTCAGTAGCTAGAAAATTACTATCTGTATTGTCAAATAAAAATTTACTAACTTCTGAAAAGTTATGCTTAACTAAGACTTTATCGTTGGAAAACCATCTTTCAGAATAGCGCCATAACCTACAAAGAGGAGATTCATCAACATCCAACCAACTCAAAAATTCTTCAGGTAGTGGCTTACTCTCTTGTTTACAATCATGAATGTCTGTTTTCCGAAAACGCTCTAAGTTGTACGGATTTGATAAGCCTGCACCACCTATACTTAGATGAGCGATTTTTTCAGTTGATAGCGGTTGGTGTTTTTGCCAGTAATCGACAAACTCCAGACCGTGTGCTTTACTTTCCCTAGTCTGTAGACCGTGAAAGTAATCTACCAATAAGTACAACTTGATATTCTGGTTGTTTAACTCATCTATCCAGGCTTTTATGGCATTAGTAATTAATTCGATATCTTGTTTTTGAGATGATTGAGGTAAGTCAAAAAAACCGATGCCGTGGATATCATTAAAAAGACTAACTTTATCAAAAATGACTTTCAAACCCTGACCATGTGCATTAGGAGGAGCATCAGATACAGCCAGTTTAAAACAGTCATCAACAACAACAACCACTTTCTGACCGATGTCTTGCTTCCAAACGAAGCCTAACCACTTATTTGTGTAATTGTATCTATCCAATTTTTTCATAAAGATTCATTCCTGGTAATAATTGTGTGCCAGAAACCATCTTTCAAATCAGGTCCTTTGATATCGAAAACACCCTGCATACGATTAATTAAAGAATCAAAAAATATCACGTCTCTTGGTTGTTCTCCGTAAGGCATTTGGCTGAATTCTTTTCTATTCTTAATTATCACTTGTTTTTGATTTACCTGAATGCGAAGATAAGGACTGGGTTGATTAGCGCATTTGGCACGAAATGCATGATATGCAGCTTGCCAAAAACAATGATGAAAACAGATAGCAAAACCTCGATATCTCAGCCAAGAAGGGCAATCTGTGTCTAGCCATTCAATTGCCTCTTCTGTAGAGATTCCAAATACTTCACCTCTAAACACGTCTATTGACTCTTCTAAATTCATCAATATTTCTATAGCCCTATCAACTGTATTACTATCAGCTTCTTGTGTCTCAATGTCAGTAACTTCTTCTGAAGTTCGAGTATAAGTTGCACGTCTCAATGCATGACACAAGCTAATATCAATCAATTGCTGAAATACCTGTTTATTTGTTAGAGTTTCCCATTCAGCAAAATCAGGTTCTGGATCTTCAGAAATATTTTTATCTGGTTTGAGGTCAAAATTTCCCCAAACATCAATTAGAGATTTAAGTTGCCAAAGAGATGCTTTTTTTCTTTGGTCTAACTTTCTCCTCATGGGGTCATCCCAAACTTCAGCAACTAGTCCCGCTGCTTGATGCGCTATTTGACGTGATTGTTCTTCTCTACCTCGCATCTGAATTTTTTCTGTCTCATGTTTTTTGGTTTGTAGTTCTTCGTACAAACCAGGAATCCGCACACCTACTACTTTCCTATCACCATCTAGTTCTTGACGAATTAATTCTTTATGTTTGTTTGACAACCATTCTGGACCATAAATATCAATACCGTAGTTGCGATAAATTAATATCTTGTTTGTAGCAGATGTGTTTTCTCTTTCTCCTGTTTTAGAAACATTAAAGCAAACAAAGTAATCTTTCACCGTTTCTAAAAATAAATCCTCAAAACTAAATTGCTTTTTGACTTTTTCTTCTACTTTTGATAAAGCATCAAACCTTAAAGAAAATTTTAGAGTTTCGGAAACTGTTTGAATAACGTTATAAATTTTGCAATACTTGTTTTTATCAAAAATTTCTGGCTTTTTCTGGAACGTATTTGATACTGTTCTACTATCATCTTTAGCGTATAAGTAAGCAATGCCTGCAAACCAATATTTATCAATTATTAATGGGTAATGTATCAAATATCGATCTGATATACTTCGACGTTGATATTCAGTGAATTTAACTTTATGAATTAAAGATTGTTCAACACAAGCAAACCAGCGAGAATTAGGATCATCGGATAATTTTTTCGTCCAAATTTTATCATTTTTTAACTGACTGCTTTCTAATTCTATTAAATGGTCTAAGCCTAAATTTTGAGACATTTCCAACAATAAACCGTTGGCACGTATACTATTCTCTTGAATAAATAATCCCTTGAGAACATTGGAGAAAAGTTTTTTATCTTCTTGCAAATCGCCTAAAGGAAAGAAACGTCCCAATTTCCAAGCTTCATAGATAATGGCACTGGCTCCAAAGTTTGTCGGAATATATTCTATTTCATATCTTTGGATTAATTTTCTAATAATTCTTTCAATCTCTTGCAAGTCTTGTTCTGGAGGAAGTTCTCCAAGTCCTAAATGTCGTACTTTTGTTTCATAAATTTCTGAAAGTATCTGCATTTCCTCTCCTAAATCTGACAAACCTAATTGCTCTGATTCACGACTTGCCCACCTAACTGATTGCCAGTTCAATTCAAGATATTCTGCATTTTCGTGTAATCTTTTTAAGTCCTCCAAAAATAACTTTGGTTGATGAGAATTCAGTAGGTTATCAGAAATATGGGGATCAAATTTTCTTCTGCTCAGAGTTTTGCCGTTTTCCTCAGCTATATGATTAAATAAAGTTTCAAATATCAGAAACTTTGGCTTATAAGTCTTTTTTTGTTCGCTCGATATTACGTAATTCGCAGCATCTGTATCACTCATAGAGAAAACTGCTAAGGATTCTTGAACACTCTCAACATAGCTAACAAAGTATGGGTTGGAGGTCATCAGGCATTTACTCATTTATGATATTTATTGAAGATAATAAACCTCCTAATAATAAAAAAATGATAAATTTATATTTTCTTTAGTTTTGAATTACTTGATTGAGGTAAATTTGCTACTACTGCTAGACTTTAGAGCTTTTGGTATTGAGCAAAAAGGTAATATTATTTACTATCTAAATAGTTTCTCCTGTAGATTTACGTACATTAATATGGAAGTTGTACAGTAGATGGCCTCAATTTATCCCTCTATATATGCAACGCTAAATTTTTTAACTGAACTCTACATGCAGCAAATTTGGTGTTGATTTAACTTCTACAGAGTCTAAAATTGTTTACATACATAGACTGCATTTTGAAATTTAAACTCGTTCCAAACGCAGTTAGGATCTTTGCGATTGTAACTACCATAAACTGACTTAGCTAACAAAGAATCCCCACCTAGACAGTAAGCAAAGCAAGCTTTATCGCGGCATTTTGAGTAATTGTAAGCAAGCATCGAATGATAGAAAGGCGATTCTGGTAATAATACTCTACGGTAAATCTCCTGGATGGATTCTATCTGAATATTACCTACAGCTAGCTGAGTGTAATCTTTTTGGGTTAGAGGTTCACATCCTCCAACTACATAACCATCAGATGAAATTCGCAAGGCATGTCGCCAGTATTCAGGGATAAGTTCTGGGCGGAGAGTGATGGTTATAGAATCATTGACACGAACGTTTTGATATAGGTGACCATATTCGTCCTGTCGAATTTGTTCTGGAATTAACCAACCACTATCTATCAATGCAGGAATAAAAGCAGCACAGTAGGCACAGATTTCAACTAAAATTGTTACTGGCTGTGAAACTTTTACTGGTATAAGCGATTGAGATAAGCTATCTAAAAACTCCACTATATCTCTCTGTTGTAGCTGATATTGCTGCATTTTTACTGCCATCAAAAGACCAATATCAAACCATTGCACTCCGTCTTCAAGAATGAGTTGATGAATCATACGAATAATTGAATCATCATTAAAGCGATGGAGTGTAGTCGCAACAATTACCCTTTCTGCTAGCTGCCGTTTTAGGGCTATTCTTAAGTTTTTCAACACCAAATCAAAATTACCTTTACCCCGAATTTTATCGTGTTCATCACGTACGCCCTCCATTGAAATATCTAAGTAATCTAATTTAATTCGCTCTAAATCATCAGCATATCTGTCGATTAGTAATCCATTAGTGACCCCTCCAAATTTAATTTCAGGATATGTTTTACGAAGTTTTGCTGTATGTTCAAAAAATGGTATAGACCGCTTGGGTGTGAGAGCATCTCTGTCTACAACAGCGATCATACGCGTGCCAAGCTTCTCAACCATGTATGTCACTGTGTCCAGCAATACAGACATAGGAATCAGCGGACTAATTGTGGCTCCACTCTCGTATCCCAAAAAGCAATGCTGACATTCCAGTCCACATACATTGCCTATACCTAGTTCTAGTTGCATGGGATGTGATTTAAGAACTAAATCTTGATAAAGCTGGATACCAGTAATTTTTTTGTATCCCAAAGCTAACCACTGTCTAATAATACTAATATCATCACCAAGAGGGTCGCTAGACTGTGCATATATTCCACCTTTACTAGCTGCTAATGACATAAAAACATAGACCTCCTTGTAGAGGCTTTTTGCCTCCTTTATTGTTGAAATCAATTAATTTGCTATCTGCTAATTTACATGAGTTACTAAAATAGTCTACACCCCATGATTTCGGTCAAATTATTACAATAGCCTGCTTTCGAGACTATGACCAATAATAATGCTTGTAACTGAGTTACAAGCACTTTTTTTTTAAAAATGCTCCTTATATCTGTCTTTACAGGAGTAAGCTGTCTGCCAAAATTGCAAAAATTTAAAGTTGCTAATTAATACTTGTAACCCAATTTTGCTTTTCTGGAATATTATCGAGTGCAGTAACAGCTATTGAGGGTTGCTCCATCCTTCATAAGCAGCGATCGCAACTTCTGCTGCGGGATGATTACACAATTGTTTTAACGCTTCTACGCCACCTGACTGTAATGCAGCAATAATCCTAGCTCGCAGTTCCGGTTTCTGCTCAACTTCTTTTTTGAACTCAGCCGCAATGACCTGCTTTTGAGCATCAGTTTCTATTGGGTAACTTTGAGAAAGGTAATCTAGGAGTTGTTGAATTTCGAAAGCAGCTTCTGTCAAGTTTTGCTTTTTAGGGTAGTTATTCTGGATTCCAACTTGCTCACGGATGGTACTACGATCATTTATTACACCTACTTTATTGATATGCCAACTTGTTTCAGTCATAAAGATTTATCCCAATAAATTACCACAGACTTTCATCTGCTATTAATAAGGGTTACAAGTATGATTCCTCGTTCAGGCTTAGTTTCTGAAAGGTTGATATCATGCAGCATTCAGCTTGAATCTACTTTGAAAAACTTGTAAATGAGTTACAATTTTTTTCTTTTATAGAAATGCAGTGTGACTTTCGAAAAAAATCGCTCTCGAACACTACAGGCGATTGTTCAAAGCCCTTTGCACAGAACAGGACACTGATAGCGCGAATTTCTCACAAACAATAAAAAATCAATTCACATTACTTGATGTAAGACATTTTTTTGATACATTATCAGTTGAAATTTATGAGTTTATTTGGTTTTACAGGCTTTTAGGTTAACGGAGGATGGCATATACCAATCAGGTTGAAATCTTTGTTCTGGCTAGTGCGGAAGATTAAAGGCTATCTCCGTAGTAGCGGCTAGAACACTGCCGCAGCAAGAATAGTACCCACCTTGGGGCATGTGGATAGTTTTTTAATCAATTCCTTTTTAACCTTGCCCTGCAATGGTTTCCAGTAATTTTGTTAAAAGTGCGATCTCACTCACTTCAGCCCTATCACAGCATTTTCGCTCAAAAACACCTTTATCTTTAGCGTTTAGGAGTGCGCGAACTGGTTAGCGAAATTCTCATTTTGGGAAAGTTTTACATCGGTTCCACTCAGCCAGTTACAAAAGTTTCGCGGAAAGATGCTGTCTTTTCTCCCTGCGCGGTCGCTATAGTAACAACCCCATTTTTTGAGTCGAAGTGGGTCATCTGACCAGAAAACTTGATGCTACCCTCAAGCGATCGCACCTCCACTTCACGCCCAATAAACCCGGCAATATCCCCACCATTGGTTTCAACCTCCAATAGTGAGGTTGGCTCATCCATCAGCTCCGCTTCCTCTACCGTACTTTCATCATGGTTAGTGTCAGATAACACAGACTCATCTTTAGTTTCAAAATACTCAACAGATGGAAAATTACTCCCCCCCCCTAAATTGTTGTTAGAAGTGTTGAGTATCGCTGCATCATTTGCTGTATATGCATTTAAGCTCTCAACAGTGGAAATTTCCTCATTTTGGTGTTGAGTGATTTTTTTCGGGTGTTGAGTAATGTGTTGAGTATTTTGTAATGCTTGCTGATTAAGGCTTTCAGAGTAATACTCAACATTTGAATCATTATCTATAGGAGGGGGGGGGGTAAAGTTTTTTGTTGGTAACGTATAAATGTTGTACCGCTTATCCCCTGGTGCTGGTTTACACGAAATTAGGCGTTTAATTACCATGCGGTTTAGGGTGGTATAAACTCCTCTACCCTCCTCTTTCGTCATCCCCAAAAGCTCGATTATTTCGCTTCCGCTCAACCCAGATTGATTGATTTCTAGAATATTGAGTATCCGCTCCTTGATTGATCCATGTTCCTTATCTTCTGGAGTATCGCTGCACAGTCTGACCCAACTGTTATTTTCTGGGTTGAACTCGATGTGAAAAGATTGACCTTCTGCGTCACGGGCAAATACGCTTAACACTCGCTTCGGATCTTTGGGATCAATGATTAGTTTTTTCTTGTTGTTTGGGTCTTTTTTGGGGATATGGTCAAGCAGCCAAGTCCCCCACACAGCGCCAGCGATCGCACTGCTGCCCCGAATTTTCCCCACACCCATTGTCTCTGAGCTTTTATTTGTGTGGTGAATTAAGATGCTTGATGCCCCGTAACGACCGATGGTTTCCTTAAGGGTATAAATATTGTCAGCAAACTCTGCGCTGTTTTCGCTGATCGGGGAACCATGATTAATCCGCCGCAAACTATCCACTATCACCACATCCGGGCGAAAGTCTTCTAACTCCGCTTCCAGAATCCCCATCTGGTCAATCGTCCACTGTGGCAGAACGCGGATATATTCTTTATCTTTGCGACGGAACCCGCGCTTGAGTAATTTGGACTTGGTGCTGTTTAGCGACTCATCAACAGAAATTAAAAGTACCTTACCCCGCTTGGTTATTTCGCCTAAGAAATCGCTCTCACCAGTTGCGATCGCAAACGCTGCGTCAATTGCAAGTAACGTCTTCCCTGCCTTTGGACTGGCGGCCAAGATAACTGATTCTCCCTTAGGCAATAACTCTGGGATTACCCAGTCTATGCCTTTGCTCTCTAAATCAAATAATTCATCTAGGTCATAAACCTTTACCTCTGGGGTAAAAGTGCGTTGCTTCATTGCGGCGATCGCATTCGCCAACATAGCCGCGCTCATTTGATATCTGGGAGCTAGTAGTGCTTGTTGTCTAATTCGCTCTATTGGGTCGTCAATGCCTAATATATGAATTAAATCAAGCTTAAAGCGTTCCTTCTCCAATTCCCTCTTAAGTGGTTTAATTATCTTGTTTTCCCAGCCGCCATAAGCCATTCCACAAGCCGCCCGAATTTCCTCTAATTTTAGATTGGAAGAAAGCTCATCATCATGTTGGGCTTGCAAAATTTCTCTAGCAATTTCTGCCGCTTCGCTCAAAGAAAGTTTTTTGACCTTAGAATCACCGCATCCGGGCGACTGCCCGTGGTTTTCTAATTTGCTGATCAGATTATTCCAGTTGTAGGGGTTTTCATCGCACCGTACCCGAAGTACAGCAATCTCTACACTTCTTTGTGGCTCTTGCTCATAAGTCATTATTATGAACGCTATATTGAGCGCATCTTTGAGAGATAATCTTTCTTGCGATCGCCTTTCTAACCACTTTTCCCAAGGCTGGCAGTATTCTACAATCTGACCAGCTAGTTCGGCTGCTGACAGAGATTCATTCGCCGCTAGAATTGCTAAAGGCTGTTGTGTCTGATAAATTTCCGGGCTGTTACCAGACGAGAGGATTTGATAAATCGCTTTCCTTACATCTGTTTCTGGTGTATCTTTATCCACCAAGATAATGTGCATCCCCTGATGAAGAGTTTGGGGAATGTTGAATAAATCACCAGTGGCAAAGCGATTAGCGAGACATACTACTGCGTCTAAACCGGCAGTCCAGAGATGCGGCTTTGAAGTGATTGTGGGTGATGCGATCATGCTGCACCTCCGGTTTGTTGCAGGGTGGAGATGCTTGTGGAGGAATTATTGTTATACCATGCAAGCCCTTGGGCATTTTTTGGGCTGGGGGGTTTTTGTGGCGCAGTAATTTTTTGACGATTTTCCGCGTTGTCTAGTGAGGTTGGAATTGATTTTGAATTTACTGACATTTTTAATCTCCAGATGGTGGTTGATGCTGCCACCCAGTGGAGAAAGAGCTAGCTTTATTTATTTACGACGAGCTTTACGGTTAGTTTCGGTTTTTCCTGATTTTATTTGGGGTCTTGTCAGCTTCTGGTGATCAATAGTGGGCTAGTTTAGGCAGAGGGCAGAAGTTAAAAGACAAGAAAATACCCTAAATTCTTGCGGTGCAAGCGTTACAGAATATCTGCTTGACAATCTCGTCAACAAAATTGCAACTGAGTCTTTGTCACAAGTTTCACTTATGTGAGGCAAAATGTTTAAAACCCTTCTGCCTTGTGCCTTAAAGCGCGTAACTTTCCATCATCACCAAAAGTTGCCAAGAACCTTTATGTGTACAATTCCGAATTTTTTTGTTTGTCAAAGTGCAACCAAGGCGGAATTATTGAAATAATTCCCAAAATTCGGATATCATAAAACAAGTACTAGTCCCCAAAAAAGGCTAGTACAATGGTTTTGGGTTAAAAACCTAACTAACCATCGAAGTAAAAAATGGCCCTTTTCCAATTGGGTGAAATGTGTATCGGGTGCGCTAACAGCCGATACACTAGATTGCTTTAGAAAACTTCAAAACTAAAATTTTGATCCATAAACCTGTGAGTTTCCGTCTCACGGGTTTTTTGGTATAGCCATGCTATATCTACCCTGTGTTAGCTCAAGGGAAAAGAATGCAGTTTTTAACTGAAAAATTGAAATATTCATGACTTATCCTCGCATGGGAGGCATCTAGTCGTTGAGATTTACCCCGAAAATATTTGTAGCTAGATAGCTTTAGTCAAAATTTCGACTAAAATCTAGAGCCGGGGAATTGTAGCGCTAGATGCCTTTTTTACAAATTGTCCAAAAAAAGGCATAAAACATCCGACCCTGTATGCTAATATTGACCACAGGGGTCGAGTCGTGATGACTCGTTAGTCTTGGAACGCTGGTGAATGTTTGACCTAGCAAAGTCTATTTAACACCAGTATTTGGATCTAACGGCTCACCCACAAATTTGTTAAATAAATAAGCTGCTTTGGTCGTTCTCCCTCCTTTGTATAAAATGAACGCAACTTTAGTTGCAGACTTACTTGACCTAGAGTAGCATGAAAAGCTGCTTTACAGCATTGAACCAAACAAATTTGGCTTCTAGGGAATTTCTTCGTCCTCATGCTTCAGATTGAAGAAAGAAATGCATTGCGTAATGTATTTAATCCTACTCTACTATTGATATAATCATATAATAAAAAACTATTTCAATTACTTAAGTTGAAATTTTTTTTCTTTACAATTAGTATGTAGCTATTGCCAACCGAGGAGAAGTATATTATAAAATATGTAAAACACCTGGCAAAGTATTTAAATAGGTCATTCTGAAAAGAAGCCATCGAAAAATTAATTTCGGTGGCTTTTCGAGTTTTTATCGTGAAATTTTTTCAATAATTTCATGATACTAACGATTGAGCATTGTTTGGTTATTACACTTCTATTACCATCAAAAATATGCCAAACAATTTGGTTCCTAAATTATCGAGATATCACATATTTTGGGGGTAAACATTAGCAGTTTTATTGAGGAATTAGTCTATCATTTTGTGCATAGCCGGCCTGCTTGGTGTATGGGGTGGCCGCCGAGATACGTGCAAAATGGGACACGTTGTAAAGAAATGTTAAGAAGCCAACCAAAAACCTGCGATTTACAAGAATTCCAGCCGCTTAAGCAAGTACTAAACTTTCGACCTCATCCAGTGACGGTGGCACAG
>JBGTMK010000744.1:0-6553 GCA_041743605.1 Nostoc sp. | reverse complement strand
AACTGTAATCCCTTTTAACTTGGAATTTATAGGTGTGTTTGTCAAGCACCAAATCATCGAGGAGCCGTGTGAAGTTAACGTTTCATGCACGGTTTTGTAGCCGAGTCAGGGGGGTGACTTCCTGGCTTAGGCATCCATCTAGATACCCAAAAATTGAATCATTCCCGAATTTACTATAGCGGTTATCAGTCTTCTGAAGTACAGTAGCAGCAGTGAGTAAACCAACCGAGTAAATTCTCTATCGTCACTTCTGCGAATGCCGCATCTAATGCCTGGAGTAAGTCAGGGTATGTCCTTGCACCGATGCGACGGAGAATGTTCTTAATCTTGGACCAACAATTCTCAATCGGTGAAAAATCGGGAGAGTAGGGGGGGAGATAAATGAGGTGAGCGCCAGCAGCGATGATCAAAGCTTCAAGTTCATCACTTTTATGGATCGAGCAGTTATCCATGATCACGACTGCGCCAGGACAAAGCTGAGGTACGAGCTTTTGAGCGATGAAGGCATCAAAGGTCAAGGCATCGATAGAACCTAAACCACTCCATTGGGTGAGCAGTCCTTTCAAGCTAATGGCACCAATTACCGAGACATTTTTTCCTTTGCGGTTGGGCTTTTGAGCATAAGCTCGTTGCCCTGGTAAGGCGCGGGCACATTTTTGGTGTCTGCTCAGTCCGCACCTTGGGGACTATTGTGCCCAACTCTCGATGGCGTTTGAGTAAATTTTGCACAAAACTTAAGGTGACACCAAAGTTTTTAGCCAGTTTTCGTTGGGAAATGTCACCGCCGGCATAAGCATCAACAATTTTCTGACGCAAGTCGAGAGAGTAAGCTTTCATCGCCACCAATTATCAGTAGAATTCCTCTCTCCTAGTGTACTGAACTAGACTAATAACCGCTATACAAAAAGGGAAGGAAGAGGCTGCCTGCGGTAGCCTCTTCCTTCCTACCTCGGAATGATTATCATTCTTATACATTGTATATTTTATGTTTTGGAAGTCCCTTACATTCACGCGCTACACGCGTTATTGCATGAAAAGCTACCATCATCAAGCTCTCAAAGTCAACACCCTACTGCCCAACCTACGAGAGCGGGCGACGCACTCCCCCTTCGTCGATGTTTTAAAAGTCTCTAATGTAGAGGAATAAAAAAGTCCAACAATAAATAATAAAGTTCTACAATTTCTGTTGGGTGCTTTACCCCGCTCCAGGCATCCGTCCATGAATCGCTCGCAAGTCTTACCGCCGTGCGATAGCTACGTTATTACTAGAGCGATCGCCTCCGGCGGGGCTTTGAGAGACTAAAATTGTTGAACTTTTTTATATGCTTACATCTAAATCTATCATTTTTCTCCGGCTCTTCATAGCGTATTGTCACTTTACAGATATTTACTAGGGTATCAAGTATATCTTCGCGCACAGACGCCTTGATCCACTTCCTTCCTGCCACCCAGTTAACTGCACTTCTATGTCTTCCATCATTCGTCCGAACCTCCCATCCTGCTTCACCTTTTGATTCGACGGACGATATTTCTATCGCGTGTGGTTCCTCCCACTCCCCATCATATACTGCTCCTTTTGCATATGAATTTTTCAATCCGTCACTACGGTACTTTACTAATTTCTGATCTCCCCTGTTCTGCTGGTATACTTCTTCCTTGTCCTTATCTATACGCACACTATCCCAATCATGCTGCGCCTCACTAAGCAAGCCCTTCAAGCTTTGCATCTCCACCCACACTACCCTTATCCCTTTTTTCTCTTCTGGGGGGAATTCTGCATTCGCTACGTGGTTTTCAATTCTCTCATTCAGTTGTGTTATCTCGATTTCTTCCTCGCTCGACAGATAATGTAACAACCAGGACTCGAGATACTCATATTGGTATAATTCTTGATTTTCGTGGATTTGTTTCAATATCTTATACGCTTCTCTTGCATCTTCTATTCGTTTTCCCTTGTCGATGATTTTCCTACGTAGAGTTCCTGGAACTCCACACGTTACCTGCCCTCCTATCTTTTTTCTCTCAATGTTTCCTGCCTTTCCCTGCTGCACCACATGGGTCAACTCATGGGCAATCAACTCCTGCCCCCCACGACTTTCCGGTTCATACGCCCCTTGCCGAAAGAACACGTGCTGTTCCGTAGTAAACGCCTTCGCTTGTATCGATTGATTTAACTGGTCAGCCTGAGAATCCGTATGAATCCGCACTCCACTAAAATTAGCCCCAAACGCCTGTTCCATTGGTTGTTTAATGCTGGATGCTAAAGGCTGTCCACCACCTTTAGCTTTTTGTATTCCAGCTTCTACATCAGCTGGTGCTGCAATACCACTGTCTGCCATACGCCGCTGCACCATCGGTTGCGTTTGCAGTTGTTGATCATACTTATCCCCTGGCAAGCCTATTGCCAGTTTGGCTTGTATTGGCGCTGCTGCATTTTCAGATGTTCTTGGAGCCATGTGGCTGAGGTTATGCCCATACTTGAAAGCGTTTTGCAATCTTGACTTTAATGATTCATGCATCTTTGCTTGCAACTGTGTTAACCGTTCTTGTCCTTCGGGCGTAATCTTGCCGTATTCTGCTTGTAGCTCAAGCTTTGTGGCTTCCATTTGAGACAATTCCTGACGCTGAATATTGTCTACTGACTTGGTTTGCAATTGGTCTTCAGATGACAATTGCTGAGGCTGTTGTTGGCTGGGTGGGTTATGAATTCGTTGCACTACTTGACGTGCAGTTTCGTCAGCTTCCCTTTCATACTTATCCCCTGGTTGCCCAATTGTCAGCTTTGCCTGGATTAGTTTGTTTGGTAGTTTTGGTCTTTTTGGGGATGCGAACAAACCAGGAATTTCTAACAGATTCGTTTTTCTTTGAACTAATCCCTCGGTTTGTTGCCCTTGCTGATGGGGAGATGGTGTAGTCTGTTGAATCGGCGCAAACGGTCTTGATGTCAACTTATATTCTGTCGATTCTGTCGGTGTTTGCCTCTGTTTAGTACCCTGGTGGATTCTTTGGAATGTCATAATAAATCTTGGTTTCCCCTCACTGTGTTTAACCACTTGCTTGACCAAGAAGATTGGAGATTGTTTTTTTTGGTACAAGCCCTGCCTTTTGTGGAATCACCGCAAGGCTGGGGTTCCCAGAGTTGTGTCAAGTGGCGTAGCGGAATAAATCTTAAATCATCATCCTATTTTGAGGCTGATAAAAAGGTAAGGATTAAGGATCTCTTTTAATAGGTTACGTAGAACTTCATAATGCTAACATTACGATAGCTGTAAGTAAATTGTCAATACTAAATATTCTTCATTAAGTATGTTAAAAGCCAAAAATAATCTGTATTTGACAACATACTTTAACCTATTTTAAGGCTGATAAAAAGGTAAGGATTAAAGGCTGAAGGGATGACAAAGAGGAGGTTCTCTTTCCCCATATTCAAACTCCAAAACTCTCAACAATTTCTCTTCCACAGCAGTACAGCACTTCCGTCTGTTATAAGGTACACTAGATTAAAATATAAATACTTTTAAATGAAGTCATACTCTGTCGATCTTAGAGAAAAAATAGTTGCGGCACATCTTCAGAAAAACATCTCTATTAGGAAAGTAGCTAATATATTTTCCGTCTCAAAGAGTTTAGTCCAAAAGCTGGTAAAACAACAAAAAGTTGAAGGAAATTTACAATCCAAGCCGCGAGGAAAGCCACAATTTAGTCATCTAACAAATGCTGACATAGAGTTGACAGAATTAGTGGCATCACATCCAGATGCAACATTGAGAGAATTGTGTGAATTATTTGCAGACAAGACTGGCAATTGGGTAGGTCAAAGTGCAATGTGTCGGGCGTTACAGAAATTAGGATTAAATCGTAAAAAAAAACAAAGCGAAGTACCCAAGCAGGAACAGAAAGAGTCCTGAATTTAAGATTAGATTTTTGGGAAAAGGCCAAAGATATAGAGCCAGAAAATTTAGTATTTTTGGACGAAACTGGCGTTCTACTCGGTTTAACAAGGACTCATGCCCGTTCACAACAAGGCACAAGAGCTTACTCTCTTAACCCCTTCTATCGTGGAGCAAAAGTTACAGTAATTGGAGCAATTAGTATTAAAAAAGTAGTGGCATTAATGACAATGAATAATTCAATGGATGGCGAAGCCTTTCAAGTATTTATTGAGAAGTTTTTAGTGCCAAAGTTATGGTCAGGAGCAGTGGTAGTGATGGATAATTTATCCGCGCATAAACTCGATTTAATTGTGCCAATGATTGAAGCAGTCGGCGCTTCAGTTCTTTGTTTATCCCCATACTCTCCCGATTTTAATCCAATTGAATTATGGTGGTCACAACTCAAATCTTTTTTACGCAGTTTTGCTCCAACTACAACAGAAATGGTTGATAAACTAATATCAGTTGCACTCGACTTAATAAATCCTCAACATTTAAGAAACTGGTTTGCTAATTGCTGCTACTGTACCTCATAACAGCCGGAAATGCTGTAAGCAAAGCGATGGTGACAATCGAGATGCTGACGACCGAATTGAAGAATCAGAATCTCTCCTCGAACGAGTTCGAGCAGAACAACGCCGATTTGATAAAGCAATTGACTCCCTTGCTGACACAGTTAAAGAATACGCCAAAATCAACAGCGACATTAGAGAGCTTAGAATTCAAAGGGCTAAAGAGCGAAATCTCACAGTTAAAGTCGAACTGGAACGACCTGTTGATTCACATTCAGAACTTGACTACGGTGATTCAGAAGTTGAAGAACAGCCCTCCTCCCGAACCCATCACCATAGAGAAAGAGGTTTATCGCTCTGAACCCATAGGAAAATATGGGACGATGGGGTTGTTTTCTGCATTATTTAGTTTGTTGATTTTCTTTATATTCAATCAATTTATTCCGGTAAAAACCTCGGATGATTTCAATAACTATGTACAAGCTATATGGCAGCGTACTGGTTTTACTAACACCAAGTTACAGCGCGTTGAACGATATTTAGGTAGTGACCCCAATCAAAAACGAGGTAGAAGGTAATCCAGTAGCTAATGCCAATTAATTGACTGATATAAAGCAGTATTGGTTAGGGATAGCCCAGCTATACCTAACCAATATTGCTCATAAGCGGGGAGTTAAACCAAATTATCTTAACTAATAACTGTTAAAAAGCAGTAAAGCCTAACTTCTCACTACCGTTCAATTGCTTGGATTCTATAAGTTGTGCAATAGCAACCCTTAAATACCGAACACTAGGTTTCTCTTCGCCCCACTTCCGGCTATTTCTAATCGCAGCAAAGCTGACTGGTGTTGTCACGGCTGAAGTAACAATGTTTAAAATTTGCTCCTTATCAGCCTCAGAAATACTCACGAATTCCACCTCTGCAATTTCAACCTCTTGGGTAGGCTTTGAGAAAATAGACTCCAGAAAATTTACTGCGTCATCTGGTGCAATTTTCTCCCCTCTGGGCATAAGTGCTGGCTGGTGATGCTGCACCAGTTCCGGGAAGAATTTGAGTAATGTTCTAGCTGGATCTGGCTGACCATTGCCTGGGTGTAACTCAGTTTTTAGCCAGTCAGGAATCATGCCCAGATTGCCACCATTAACAGGTTCAGCAAAGTTATTAGGGTTGGCTTTGAAATATTCCCCACTGGCAACATTCATTTTGCGTAGACCACCAGCGCTGACAGACTGAGCTACACAACCAATAAAGTTAATCGATTGCTTAAAGGTATCTGCTAGTCCTGCTGTGGCCTTGCCAACCACAGAAGTTAGGTTTGAGCCATGCAACACAATGATTAATGTACCGCCACATTTGGCGAAGCGTGAAAGTAAATATTGGATAGCCCAAGTGCGATCGCTCTCATCAAGTAGGGACAGCAACCGCATCGCCTCATCAATGACTAACAATAAATTTTTGTGGGAGTAAGGTTCACTTGCATCTAACCCTTTAAGAAATTTAAGCAAGTCACGGGCAACCAGTTTATCAGCCCCATCTGCATCTTTTTCGGGGTATTTCAGAGCAGAAATCAGATTGCAACTAAACGGGTAAACGTCCACACCGGCTGTAAAGTATTGAGTGTTTAATCGCAAATCTAAAGCTAGAGATAATGTTGCTAAGATTGCTGCTAAGGTTCCCTTGCCACCTCGCTGAGTACCTGCAATGGCTATCACTTGGGAACTCATCATGTCTTCTATTTGGAAACCACTTTTCGTTAAAGCAGCGATGAGTGCATTAGCCCTATTTGCCAGAGGGAGATTAATTATAGTCTCTGGTGAAAGCCCATTAGCTGATGGCTGTAACTCCTCCGGTCTAGAAAGTTCCGAAGCTTGGGGGCTGTGGCGAATATCTATCTGTGGTGATTGAAACTGTTTAATATCTACGGTGGGTGGTAACTGGGTTTGAGCTTGTGCAATAGCACTTATCTCTGACAGATTCACACGGCTGTCAATCGTCACATCCTGTAAATGGAGAGCCATACTTTGATAAGTGGGTAGCTGACGACCCTTAAGCTTGCCAAACCAGCCAAACATCCAGCGATAAGCATAAAAACGTTTTCCTGGCTCAAC
>JBGTMK010000743.1:0-5760 GCA_041743605.1 Nostoc sp. | reverse complement strand
CAACTACAACAAAACTGATAATAAAAGCCGGAACTAATGATACTTTTAAATATCCTTGTTGAGTCGGTAGTAAATATTGATAAAGCCCATAAACTAAAGTAGCTTGTAGTAAGGGAATTAAAATTCCTTGAATCGTTAATCCTGTACCATCTAGCAACCAATCTTCACGACTTTTAACTTTGAGTTGAGTTCGTCCAACTTGATTGCTAAGAGTCCAACCAACTAATCCGATAAAAGAACCAAAAATTAGTAGTTGTGAAAAGTTTTTTATTTCCACTTTTGATTACTCACACTGATTTTAAACATGGGTTTTACCCCACCCTAACCCTCCCCTTATAAAGCTACGGTGTACACACAAGTGTTGGTGCAGTGTATCTATCCCGCCTCGGAATAAATTCCGAGTCTCATAGCGAAAGTCCTCTAAAAGAGGACTAAACAAGAAATTTAGTTCAGTCCACTTGAGTGGACTTTAGCTATCAGCCCGGAACTTTAGTTCTGGGCGTAATATTTGCTCAGTGTGCGACTTTCACTTGAACAGAAATATTGGGTAGGTAGAATTTTTAGAGATGTATGTACACTGTAGCTTTTACAAGGGGGGATTAAGGGAGGTAATTACAAATTATTTTCAAACCCAAAATGTAACTTTTACTAATTGATTTGGCAATAAACGCGGATCTTCTCCACGAGATATCGCTGCCATAATTGACTCGACAAATATATGAATTGTGTCCGCAGGGGTATTATAAAATTGTGTCCCGTATTTAGCGATCGCTTCCCCCTGAATACCCAAAATTTCCACGTCTTGGCGGATAATGTGTTGAGCAGTCCACCGCACAAAGGGACGTGCTAACTTATTCCAGATACCGTAGTTATAGGTGACATCTGTGTAAACCAGAGTTGAATTATCGGTTTCTGGAATAGATTGACTGGTAATGAATAAATGGCGATTATGTGCCATCTTATACTCTACACAGGTAATATTTGGCATATAAAAGCGATCGCTATGTTTAATCTCTGCACCCTGCAAATTCAAAAAACGGCTGTACCATCCCAAATTATTGTTTTCATTGCGATATTCCACCAAAACCGAACCATGACAGCGTTCAACAGTCATCTCTAACTTTTGTTGGCGGGAAGTACGGAAAACACCAGGATGAACAAAAGCCGTATGGGGAATATCAATAAAGTTCTCCGCACAATTAGTCACATTGTTAGCAAAACGGTTAATTACCCGCACTGTTTCCCATCCGGTTTGTCCGTAGTGAGGCATAGAAAAGGGTTCAAAATCAACGCTATCAGCTAACCGCACATAAACATAGCCATCCTGTTCTTTGGTAGCGTAACACTTGGCTCGACGCTGTGGGGAAGGTTTGAAATCATCTCCTTCGGCTGGAACAGCAATCACGTTTCCAACCCCGTCATATACCCAACCATGATAGGGACATTGTAAAGCACCGTTACAGATTTTACCTGATGATAGACGGCTATTGCGGTGTAAACAGCGATCGCGCAAAGCTACGGGTTGTCCATCTTCACCGCGAAATATCGCTAACCATTCTCCTAAAACGGTGCGTGGTAATACCTTGTTAGGTTGTAACTGTTCACTGAGTGCGACAATGTACCAAAAATCTGCAAATTGCATAGTGGGTGAGAGCGATTATGTTTAAATTATGGCTATATCTTAAGCAAAAGCTCATTCTTTGTTGGTTGCTGAAAACTTTTTTTAGGTCAAGTTAGATGGTTTTACCTTGTAGTATGATGTCCAGGGAATCTTAAATGAAAACAGTTTATAAACTCGCAGGTAGGCTACGATCTAAGAGTATGTGCAACCAAGGCACTAATCTACTTAGCATAAATGTATAAAGAACTTATGAACTACGATATAGAAACAACCGAAAGTCCAAGGCTTGAAGTAGAGTATTACGGTGCTGACTTTCCTGTGGATACATTAGTGAAACGCGTGGAAGAAGAAGAATTTATTATTCCAGGGTTTCAGAGAAAGTATGTTTGGGAAGAAGAAGAAGCATCACGCTTTATTGAAACCTTGCTACTTGGCCTTCCTAGCCCTGCACTCTTTCTCGCTAAAGATAAGTTTTCCAAAAAATATCTTGTTATAGATGGACAGCAACGGCTGAAAACTTTGCAGTATTTCTTTCAAGAATCTTTTCCAAATGGGAAAGTATTTAAGCTTAAAGGTGTCGTCCCACAGTTAGAAGGCTTAACTTATTCCACATTACCTCTATCGGAGCGTCGTGAGCTTAATAATGCAATAATCCACTGCATAATCATATCTGAAAATTATGATCCACGTGGAATCTTTTATCTATTTGAACGACTTAATACTACTGGAACTGCCTTAAAACCACAGGAGATTCGGAATGCTCTCTATCATGGTTCTTTTAGTGGATTGCTTCAAGATTTATCAACAAATGAAACCTGGAAAGAGCTTTATGGAAAGGATGATATTCGGGCTGATGAACAAGAGCATATATTAAGATTTTTATCTCTACATTTCGATGGAGAAAATTATTCAGGCAATATGACCAATTTTCTCAATCAATTTATGTTAAAAAACAAAGATTTGGATATAATTACCGAAACTGAGATAAAAAATATATTTTTAAATACAATATATTTTCTTAAAAATTGTATAGGCTCTAAAGTTTTTTATGAGAAAAAAAAATTCCAAATTCTTTTTGATAGCGTGATGGTTATAACTGCTCAAGAGTTGGATAAAGGTTTGGAATGTTCAAAATTTAAAAAGTTTTATGAATTGCTGATTAATGACAAGCATTTCTGGTCATTTGCTCAACCCTCTACCACAAGTAAAAAAAATCTAATTACGAGGCTGGAGTATGTTGAAGAGCTTTATAGAAATACGCAGTTATGAATCAATCTATATTAGCTCATCGTCAGAAAATAGATAATCTTTTTAAAAAATTTGCTTCTTTCACAGAACCAGAGATTCAAAGTGAATGGTCAAAGTATTTATGTATCTTGATATCAGGATTCATTGAAGAATCTTTGAGAGTTTTATTAGAAAAATATTGTGAAAACAAAGCTTCACCAAACATTCAAAAATTTGTTACAAAACAGATACAAGATATAACAAACTGTAAAACAAGTAGAATTACAGAAATATTAGGCAAATTTAGCCCTATTTGGGAAAGCGAATTCACTAACAAAATTCAGGCTGAGAGTAAAATTGTTGATGAAATAAAAAACTCTATAGATAGTGTGGTTATTAATCGTCACAAAATAGCTCATGGTAAAAGTGTCGGTATGAGCTACAATAATGTATCGACTTGGTATAAGAATGTCAAAAAAGCTGTAGAAATTTTGGAAGAAATAATAAAGTAACTTTTACAGTTTCCATGATTTTATTAAACTAAGTCTCTAAACTGAGTTTAACTAATTGATCCTTCCATCTTCCGAATTTCAACATTACCTGTAACATCAACTTGACAAGCTAACCGCGCATGAGGATGATTAGCTGCTAATGTCTGTAACATTTCCTGTTCATCAGGTTGAGGAGGCGAAATATCACCAATAACCTCAACCAAACAAGTGCCACAAATTCCAGTCCGACAACCAAACAAAACAGGTGAATTCTGAATCGTGAGATGTTCAGATAAACTTTGATGACATTCCAGAGTGATAGTAACAAAATCACTTCCCGGAAACGATATATTGCAGAATTCAGCCATAATACAAAACAATTTTACCTAAAGAACACTCTCACATTCCTCTCTGTGCCTCTGCGTATCTGCATGAGATAAAATCAAATCCTCTTGATGTTCAAAACTTTGAAAAGCAATTTTTTGAGTTGCCAAATATCGAGAAATTGAATTAGTAGCCATGAGTGACATATCCCGATTACGTTGCCAAAGATAATCGAGTTTTTCAACATACACCTGATAAGATTTCATCGCCTCCTGATGAGTTGAAAAACTGCGCTGTAACCCTTCCGACTCCTTCGTAAAACAACGCTGCATCATTTCTTTAGCATCCTTGTCACTCATCTCAAAAATAGGCGATCGCAACACCCGATAAATCTTGCCATACAGCGCCGGATCGTACCAAAAAATCCCGTTAATCGCCGCAGAAAAATGAAAATGATCGCGCTGACATCCCAGCAATCCTAAATTAGCAACCAGTCGCTCAAATGAAGTTGGTGGCTTAAGACAAGTGATAACATCGTGAGATATAATTGTCGAACTATTGAAGTGAAAACTTTCATCCATGAAGTGATAATAGGAGACTTTAGCAGGAATTGGAGCAGCTTCAGGATGGGGATGTTTTTGATAATAATTACTGAGTTTGTGCTGTACTAACTTGCCGTTTAGTGTCCGCACTCCCCGGACAGTGAAATACTGACAAGCTAAAAAAGTATTATTTGCAGAAATTAGCCCAAAGTATTGAAGTTGAATTTTTTTCCACCAAGTTTTTAGAGCATTGGTGTCAGCATAAACCATCGTTTCTGTAAAGGGGCCGCGCATGGGGTAGGTAAAGATAAGTTCCCCAAACAACGCTTGTTCAACCTGTTTGGCAATTGTGCGGAAGGCGTTAATGTGCGATCGCTCTTGGGCGGATTCCAAATCTAAGGTATCGCAGATTAAGCGAAAATCTTCTTGGGCGTAAAGTCCGGCTGCACTGGTTTGATTGAAAAAGATAGTTGCAATTTCAGCAGAAACAATTTGTGAGTAGTAAGCTACCCAGTAAAGTTGGTTTAAAATTATACGCTGATGTTGGCTGGACTGTTCCCATAAAGCTGTACCATATAACAGAGAAAATTCCTCTGGGTTCCAATACTCGTTTTGACAATCTTCATAGCGAAACTTGGTGACAGCTTCATCCATTAAAGCAGTATGATCTTGCTGTTTGTTGCGGGTGTGGTTAATTTGTAATTTGCGATGAATAGTTTTTTCCATATCCGTTTTTATTTCACGCAGAGATAAGATTGATATTTATTGCACACATTGATGGGCGGGGAGTGGTTCAAAGGCTCCGCGTTCTTCTAAATTTTGCAGGATAGACTGGGCTGATGTTCCCCCCATGAGCGATCGCAATATTTGTAATCGGGTTCCGCTATGGGTTTCTGTATCTAGTTCTTCTAAAATTTGGATTTTTTGCGATCGCGTCAGATGTCCTTTTACTTGTTCAACTGCTGCTAGTAAGCTTTGTGGCCCCACCTGTACCATAAACAAAAACTGTGCCAATACATCGAGAATTGTTGTTTGACTCAATGCTGAAACAGTAATTTGATTAAACAAGGTAGTTCCCGTGGCGTGATGACGGGATTCAGATTGTAAAAAACTGGAAAAAAGTTCTGCTAAAACTGGATAGCGGCATTCCTTTGCTAAACGCCGATAATGGCTTAAACCCCATCCTTCTAAAACGACTTGCAGCACAAACAACAAAACTGTTTTATCTGCACTTTCAACCACTTCTGATAGTAAGCGCAAAAACGGATCATCCGTCCTAGTTACTTCCATTGCTGGTAAAAAATGGCTAATTTGGTGAAGGTGGGTAGCTTCATCAGCCGTAAACAATGCATAAAGCATTCGTTCTTCAACTGTTTCTGCTAACAGTACCATTTTTGCCATGTAGCCAACCCCTGCTTTCTCTATGAAATATGATTCTTCTAATAAACTGCGGTTAGCAAATTCCAGAATAGCAGATTGCTCATTAATATTAGATTGTTGAAAAATTTTGACTTGATGTAAATTGAAAAATTCAGTACCCCAATAATTTAACTGT
>JBGTMK010000742.1:0-3366 GCA_041743605.1 Nostoc sp. | reverse complement strand
TGGAAATTGAATATGGCAAAGTGCGTGTCAAGGTAGCATGGAAAGGGCAATCACCAGAAAAAGTTATTGCAAATGTGCAACCAGAATATGAAGATTGTGCAGACTTAGCCCGAAAACATAATATTCCCTGGCGCGAAATCCAACGGTTGGCGCTACAGCGTTGGTATTTAGTAAATCACTGATCCCAATCCCTCGTTCCCAGTCGGAGACTGGGAACGAGGAATTGACTAAGTTAGGGCTTTCATCAAATATTGTGTCAATGTAAACGCATCTACACCCAATTCGGTACGCTCTTGGGATGCTAAAATGCCCGCTTGCGAATGCCACCATGCAGCAGTTGCCACAATATCTTCTATGGGAATCTGTTTGGTTGCTGCTTGCGCCAACAATCCGCCCAGCAGCCCAGTTAACACGTCGCCGCTACCACCACGGGCTAAGGCGGGTGTGCTTTCAGGAACAATCCAAACGTCACCTTGAGGGTTTGCGATCGCAGTTCTTGCCCCTTTCAACAACACTACTGCCTCACTTTGTGCAGCAGCTTCTTGTACTGCTTTCACCCTGTCATGTTTGGCATCAGCGACATCAGGAAACAATCGTTGGAATTCGCCTGTGTGGGGTGTAAGTACGGTTACTGCTTGGCGTTTTTTTAATGTGGCGATCGCTCCCATTTGTGCCAAGATGTTTAAAGCATCGGCATCGAGAATTAAAGGGCGTTCGCCCTTGGCGTTGGCAAAGCCATCGCTCTTAATTACCTCTTGGACAATGGGGGTCGCATCTCGTGTTAAACCGGGGCCACAGGCGATCGCATTAAATGAACTCAGATCGGTTTTTTCTGGTAATTGCAATTGAGCGATGGCTCCGGTTTCCGTCTCTGGACAACCGACAATTAGCGCTTCTGGCAAGTGTGATACCAAAAGAGATTTTAAAGATTCTGGTACGGCAATGGAAAGCATTCCCACACCACTAGCCCTAGCACCCAAACCAGTTAAAATTGCCCCACCCGCATAGCGCCGCGAACCGCAAATTAGTAGTAAATGTCCTTCCTTATATTTGTGCGTGACTGGTGGACGAGGTAGGGGTAAAGTAGCTAGTGCCGTTGCTGGTGTAATACGTTTAATCCTGGGTGCATCTTTGAGAACAGCTTCTACATCAGCTAAAGGAATATCAAAATCGATTAACTCAGCTTTCCCGATATATTCCAATGCCTGATCTTGGAAGAAGGCTAGTTTCCATAAACCCAAGCAAAATGTGTGAGTGGCGCGAATGGCAGTTCCCAATACTTCGCCCGTGTCGGTGTGTAAACCCGAAGGTAAATCGATGCTATAAATCGGCACAGACAATTCATTTAGCTGATTAATTGCAGAAGCGATGGGATCGGTCAGGTTTCTTTCTAAACCAAACCCAAATAACCCATCAATCAACAAATCAGAATTTGGTAATTGCTCAATTGTTTGATAAATAGGAATGCCCAAACTCTGGGCATATTGCAAGTGCTGCGAAGTTAATTCTTTAAGCTTAGAGAAAGGAGAATATATGCAAACTTCATACCCACGAAAGTATAATTCACGGGCTACAACTAAAGCATCGCCACCATTATGACCGGGGCCGGCAAGAATTCCGACACGAGATCCCCACGTTTGTAGCGATCCCTTTTTTAAGGGGGTATTAGAAGGAAGGTAATGAGCTTTTTGAAGTGTAGTTGCGGTAAATTCTGGAATGCGACGGGCAATTAATCCCGCTACCTTTTCCATCAAAGCGACTACAGGCATTCCCGCTGCAAAGATCCGCTTTTCAATATCGCGCATCTGCCTAGCAGTTACAACCACTTGTGAAATTTGTTCTTGCCTATCTTGCATCAGTGCTGAGTGCTGAGTCATGAGTTCTCAGTTTAAGTTATCAGGTTTGTATTAACTTCTCACTCTTAACTTTTAACTCCTGAATCAGCACTCAGCACTTTTTCACCTTCCGTAGTAAACCCTGGCATTCCGATATCCTGTATTTCGCAGATACTTATTCCATTCCTCAGCTTGGAATCGATCAGAGAAAGGCCCTACTGCTACGTGTGAGCCTCGTGGTTGCGTCCTTTCGAGGACTCCGCCAGATTGGCCTAAACCTTGGCTAAATCGGGCTAGATTCTGCCTAACTTGTGTTGCGATCGCAGGTAACTCTTCTGGAGTGGTGGGAATAGCGACATAATATCTAGAGACTGGCCTATTAGCACTGATAAGATTGCGATCGCCTACAAAGCCACTATTACCTATACCTATTTCTTGTCCGTTAGCAAAGCTAATAATCCGGGCGCTATATATGCCTCGTGACTGTAGCTCACTCACCCGTTGTTGGGCGTTAGATACTCTGTTAAAAACTCCTGACTGAATTACATTCCGTCCCTGGTACTGGCGAATGTAAGCAGTAGGTTCAATCCGACGTATTTCTTGTAGCGTCTGGAAATCACTACCATCTACATAAACTAAGTAACGCTCAAAGTTCTGGTTATATTGACTAAACTGTGCAGGTTGAGAAGGTTGAAAGTTCGGATCAAATTGATTATTCTGTAGTGGCTGGGAGGGCTGAAAATCCTGCTCAAATTGATATTCCTGTACTGGCTGTAACTGCGGTGATGGCTGTTGACCAAAGGGAATTGGCGGTGGCGGTAAAGTTTCACCTACTTCTTGAGCCAGTAATATGCTGCTGTTGTCGAGTTGTGCTTGTGCTGGGGTAGAGTCGGGAATCAGCACTAACCATCCTCCCACCAACAAGAAGAGAAGTCTGATAGTAGGCTTCCAACCTTCAGAACTTCGGCGCAGCATCTGAAATGGTATAAATTGACTTGGTATTCCTCTTGACATAGTAGTTTAGAAAGTAGTCAAAGTATTCTTAGGTAATTTCCGTCAGGAACTAATTAGTTCACTGTTGTAGCAACTATATAGCGTCAACGTAAACTTAGCTCATCTGCGTGGCAAAAAATACATCTGTAATTAATCTTAGAGGATATTTTAAAAGTGGTGGGCTGTGATTTTAGGCACTTATAGATCCCCCCAACCCCCTTAAAAAGGCTAAATATATACACAAGTCGCATTTTGTTGTCTAATCAGCTTTTTTAATCACCTGATTTTTTGGCTTGAAATGCTTGTAAATAAGAGGCTTTTAGGGAATGAAACAGCCTTAATTTTTAAAGGGAATTTAGAGAGGGATCTAAAACGTTTTGCTACCGATAAAAGAACTTTTAAGTAGATAAACAAAATTAATTACACAATGTCATTGCGAATGCAGCGAAGCGAAATGAAGCAATCGCAAAGGCTGGGATTGCTTCTCTACGAGACGCTCCGCGAACGCTTCGCTCGCAATGACTGTAATTAATTTTGC
>JBGTMK010000741.1:0-5568 GCA_041743605.1 Nostoc sp. | reverse complement strand
TTGCGCTTGCGTTTTTCAATAGGCGTTTCAAAGTGACGATGCTTCCTCATGTCTTGAAAAATACCAGCTTTAGAAACTTCTCGCTTAAATCTGCGTAAGGCTGACTCAATGTGTTCATTATCACCCACTACTATTTGGGTCATTATTTCTCCTGCTAAATTAACTTAATCAATTGCTGTTTGAGGGTAACAGTGCAAAAAAAAGACAGACTTCTTGTCTGACCTTAAGACTTGCTTGTCAAATATTTGTTTCACAACTTAGTAGCGGTTACGTCCACCGCCCCCACCGTATCCTCCTCGGTTCCCACCAGACGAACCTCTGTCTTCTCTGGGCAAGGCTTTGTTAACTTTGAGTCCACGACCCATCCATTCAGCACCATCAAGCGCTTCAATGGCAGCTGCTTCTTCAGCTTCAGTTCCCATTTCTACAAATCCGAAACCGCGTAGTTGTCCTGTTTCGCGGTCAGTAGGTAGTTGAACACGCTTTACAGTCCCATATTCTGCAAAAACACCCTTAATATCATCTTCCTTAACTTCGTAAGAGAGGTTGCCTACATAAATTGACATTGATTATCTCCAAAATTATTAGTGTTTGGAGATTTAAATTTCAGAGAAAAGTCTGTAAATACCAAAAGGGAAAAGCCTGTCAATACTAAAAACAAAGATACTCACCGAATTAACTCTCCTATTCTAGGATGACATAAAAGCCAATTCTCTGCATTTAGTGATGTAAGACGCGGATGCGATTAAACTATTAGACCTTCATGGTATTAGTCAGTCAAAGGAGCTTGCTTCTACATTCTTGAAGAGTCGTCAGCGTCAGATGCATAGCCGTTGTGGACAAGATAATGCCCAAAGCTTGTTTGGTTTGACGCGAATTCCAACCACACCTCAAATTCGCAACATTCTGGATGAGATCCGCAGCCAACGGATTATTTCAGGTGTTCATCTGGGTTTACCAGGCATTGGAGCGGGATGGGTATAACATGCTGGCAGCGATCGCTGAATTTGAGGCTGAACTCCGTTCTGAGCGTCAGCTAGATGGCATTAATAAGGCAAAGGAGTTAGGTGTTCGGTTTGGTCGGAGTAAACGTTTGTCTCAAGAGCAGATCGTTGAACTTCGGCTTCAACGGAAGCAGGGCGTGCTTATTAAAATCTTGATGAAAGACTTCAATCTTTCCAAGGCGAGTGTCTATCGTTACCTTGGAAATTCCACCTCTTCCCCTTCAGAAAACTCATAATCCCCCTTTTCGAGGGTTTATACAAAAAACCTTTCTACGTATTTTCTACAGAAGCTAAAGTTTGGGAATAGGTGATACCTACGGTGAGCTACGCTAACGCACCTCATAAAGCGATCGCAATTCGAGGATATCTTGCCATTCGAGATCGGTGAATGGTTGGGTAACTAGTTCTATACTAAAATACTGTTTTGCTGTCTCTGTCAGTGTATCCACAATTTTTGCAATCCAATCATCCTGTTCCTGTGTGTTGCAAAGTGAGGTATTCCACGGAGCTGGTTGTTCAAATATTTCCTGAAATAAACCTTTATCTGTAAACAAAATCATTGAGCCATGTTGAAGAATGGTATTTTTTCCCTTGCGTTGGGCACTACCAATGAATTTACTTCCATCGGCTGTAACTAAATCCGCAGCTGTTGCTGTGTTGAAGCAACTGGGATTGTGAATGTAACCCCGTCCAGCAGAACCATAATTTAACTCAATACCCAAGGTTTGCCAGCCTTGGATCAAAAAGTTACAGATTTTTTCATAAGTACTCCAGCTTTTTCCATTACTAGCTGAGGTAATCAGGGTGTAGCTTAAATCTCCTTGATGGAGAACAGCTCTACCTCCCGTTGGCCGACGAACTAAATCGAGTGCCTGTCCCTGGTAAATCAGATTATGCCACTGGGCAGGCCATTGTTTTTGCAGATGTCCCAAGGAGAGAGCATAAGGATACCAAGTATAAAAACGTAGGGTAGGTAGGTGCTGTCCTTTTTCAAATTGCTTGAACAACCAAGCATCGATCGCCATTTGCACTGCTCCCGATGTCTGAAGCATTGGGATGAAACGCCAAGTGGATGGTGACTCGGTTGCTAGTTGTCTCATCTGTTTCAGACTATGGAAAGGAAAGAAAATCAAATAATTGATGCGCCATTTCTAATTTAGAACAAGGTGCAATTTCTACTTGATTTCCTTGGCTATCTAAAAATATCGCTTGATTATTATCGCTACCAAAACCACTATCAGATTGATCGATGGGATTGGCAACGATCGCATCTAATTTTTTCTTCTGTAATTTTTCTAATGCTGGCTTGACAATATCTCCAGTTTGTGCTGCAAAGCCAATTAACATCTGATGCGGCTGTTTAAGTTGTGCTAATTGGGCGACTATATCGGGTACGGGTTCCAAAGGTAAAGCTTGGGGGAGCGATCGCTTGGGCAATTTTTCTGTACTATAATCTTTTGGCTTCACATCTGCCACCGCCGCCGACATGACAATGATATCAGCGTTGGGTAAACATTCCACCATGACGTGCTGCATTTGCTCTGCACTAATAACGGGAATCCCCTGTACTCCCAATGGTACATCCCAATTAGCTGGGCCATGTACCAAAGTAACGTTTGCGCCTCGGTGAAGTGCTGCTTGCGCTAAAGCTAATCCCATTTTACCTGTGGAAGGATTGCCAATAAACCGCACTGGGTCAAGATACTCTCGCGTTCCCCCAGCGCTAATTAACACTCGTTTACCTGCTAAATCTCGTTTACCTTGAGTGTGTAACAACGATTGGATGTAAGCGAATATTTCTGGAGGTTCTGCTAATCTACCAGCACCGATGCGATCGCACGCTAATAATCCTGATGCTGTATTCATCCCATGATATCGACTATCGATCAATAGCTGTTGCCAATTTCGCTGCACTGATAGCTGTTCCCACATATCCGTATTCATTGCGGGTGCTAACAGCACGGGACAAGTAGAAGCCAGCACGGTATTTGTGAGTAAATTATCTGCCATCCCGTAGGCTAACTTTGCTAATGTATTAGCTGTCAAAGGAGCAATTACCATGACATCTGCCCATTCACCCAACTCAATATGCAACGGACGACAGTGAATTGGTTTCCAGAAATCATCATCAGTGTAGGCGGGATGACGGGATAGAGTAGCTATTGTCAGAGGCGTGATAAATTCTTGCGCCGAACGGGTGAGGATAACTCGAACCTCCACCCCAGTTTTAAACAGCGTCGAAACCAATTCACAAATCTTGTAGGCGGCGATACCGCCACCTACACCTATTAGAACCCTGTTAAATTTTGGATTTTGGATTTTGGATTTTGGATTTAAGGGAGATTGCATTGGCACTTTTGGATTAAGCAAGTGATACATTAACCCTAATCATTGATTGTAGCCAGTTGACTTCAATCTAAAATCTAAAATCTAAAATCTAAAATTGCTACGCTTCATCGTAGGCTTCCAAGTCTAAGAGGTAGATATAGGGTTCAACTAACTCTGGACGCTGAAATGCGATCGCTCGCAATAGATGCCAATCATTTAAACCCTCAAAAGCATTACTATAATTGTCTAGCTCCAAACGTGTAGCCAGTTCTTCTACCTCTGCCGCAGTTATGGCAGCAATTTCTTTCCTGGAAATGCTTAGAGTTGTCATAATGTTTGCCCCTCCCTTATGCAGCACGCGCTTTCAGCATGGGTTAAGTTGCGCTGAACGCAGCCACCCTATATATATTACTCATTAGAGGTGATTCATTTCGTGAGATTTTTAGCATTTATACCAGAATTTATAAAAAATTCGTAATTCTGACTAGCCAATTAGATTTACAACGAAATTCCGTAGCACCTCTAACGTTTGTGGATTTATTTCATGCCCCATGTCAAATTCGTGATATTTTACCGCCACTCCTAGAGACTCTAAAGTTTGTTGTGCCTTCAAAGCAGCTTGCAGGGGTACAACTTCATCATATCTCCCGTGACTGATTAAAGTCGGCGGAATCCCACTTTTAGCTGTTAATGCATCAGGATGTAAATACCCACTCATTACAGCTAAACCTGCCAGGGGTAATTTTGATCCGACATCTAAAGTCATTGCCCCACCTTGAGAAAATCCACATAAAATGGTGCGTGATAAAGGTACACCAGTGGTACTTTCTAAAGATTCCAAAAAATCTGTTAGAAGTTGCCGACTTTCTGCCAACCCTTCATACATATTCTCCACCCGCAGGTCATACCATGCCCTCCCTACAGGGGAATAGGGATAAGGATAAGGTGCATTGGGTAATACAAACTGGTAATCAGGTAAGTTGAGCAAGGGTAACAATGATGCTACATCCTCAGCATTAGCTCCCCAACCATGCAAAGTAACAATTAAACCTGCGGGGGGTTGAGAAGTGGCTCTAGGAACGGTAAGAACTTGTAAAGACAGAGGTTTACTCCTAAAATTTTACTCTTTTATTATTGACATTCTCTCACCGCTAATCCTTTCGGTGATAGCGGGAGATTCCAAACATCACTGTAAGCTTTCGATATTGGTGGTTTTGTCCCTCAAGTTTTGCCTCGAATACCAGCAGTGAGTTTGGTTAGAATGAGTGCGATCGCAATCAGGGAGTTATAGCATTTGAGTATGACCAAGCAAGACACTCCACTTACAAAAGACGCACTAATTAAAGAAGTCTGTCGGCGGATTCGAGTAGCCCGTAGCTATTGGGATGCCCACAATAACGCTGCGTGTCGGGGTGAACGCGATCGAGCATTAGCTCTTTATAACACCTTAAACAAGGAACAAAAAGAGCAAATTCCGCAAGTGCTGCGGGTATGGTTGCGTTACCGCAGTGAGAAATACTTTGGCATACACCGAACACCGCCAAAGTCAGCACGAAAATCGAAAACACCATAAAACGCCATAATAGTTTACGGTGGAAACAATTAAGAACTTTTACCTTGATTAATTGACCAACTGCTGCTGTTTTAAAGGGATGACAATGAAAAACGCTGTACCCTGATCTGGAGATGAAATACATTCAAGGGTTCCATGATGATTTTTGGTAACAATTTGATAACTAATTGACATACCCATTCCTGTACCTTTACCAATTGGTTTTGTAGTAAAGAAGGGATCAAAAATACGTTGCTTGATTTTTTCCGGTATACCCAAACCATTATCGGCAATTTTAATTAAAATTTGATTTTGAGCAATTATTTCTGTGCGAATCTGAATCACGCCAGGAGATTGTTCGATTTGCTGTTGAGTGTGTTGTTCATTTCGTTCTTCTAAGGCATCAATAGCATTAGTTAAAATATTCATAAACACTTGATTGAGTTGACCTGCATAGCACTCAACTAGAGGTAAACTCCCATATTCCTTAATAATTTCGATTCCTGGATAAGCAGATTTTGTCTTCAGGCGATTTTCTAAAATTATTGGACTTTGGACAAAAAGAAGTTGGTTCGCGAGTATCACTCGCGAACCAAAAAACTAGTCATCAGAAATTACCCCAGTTATTTTACAAACTGAGTCAGACTGAGTTAAACGCCTAAAACCTAAGAAAATTTACGCGGC
>JBGTMK010000740.1:0-2285 GCA_041743605.1 Nostoc sp. | reverse complement strand
TAAATTATGCCCACCGCAAACTGGGCAGATGTATTTATTTTTCTCTTTGGCTGGTTCTAGCTGGTCTACAAAATTGCGAATATCAAAGGAGGCGAGTGCTTGCTGATTGGAGAATTGTGCAACCATTACGCGATACCTCCTTGAACATTATTTATTTTTTGACAATTGCTTAATACAGAAGTTGGCGATTGTTTCGGTTGAGCCAGTGCATAGTTAGGCTGATGAAAGCGATCGCGATCGCAGACTGTAAATTCTCTTATTGAGTAGCAGCAGTCTGGTTTACCGCAGTGGGGGCAAGCATTAGCAATAGTTGCGAATAGCAGCTTGCTGGTAGCTGAGGTATGAAATAGCTGTTTTTTTGACACTTTACAAATCCTCCAGTATGTGTGTTGGAGGAATTGGAGCTATCCCGTGGCAGTAATCTTTTAGTACAAACGTTCAAAAATCACGCTTTGCTAAAATTCTTGAAACACTCTTTACATCTGGTCAGCCAGTGTTACATTAGCTTTACACCAAATCGTGTACGATAAAATTACTATTAGGGATATTAATTAGGCGACCAAACCCAATCCCCAATTCCAATTGAATGAAAATCTGAAAACCTCGGTCTCCCAACGGGAAACGAGGTTTTCAACTTTTAGCCTACTTGTACTTGGATAACCAAGCCCTAACAAAGTTGTTGACTTCCGACTCTGTAATGACAAATGCACTGCCTTTCCTCCTGAGAACTAGAACTCTCATATCTCCTATCTCCGTATAAAGATGTTCCTTGTGATTTGGCGATGCCTTAGTGGGAGGACATAAAACCAAAACTTTTGCTGTGGGAGTCTTTTGAGCCTCACGGGAGGTCATCAAAAACTTATCTTTGTTCTTGTTGAGCCACTTTTCATAATCTGCTAACTCAACCAGTGGGCAAGGGTTCCATAGTTTCAATCCATTATTATCTTTGCGCTTGACCTGTAAAACCTCTCTTGCTTCGTTGTAGACAATTTCCCTATCTCCTTTTGACCGGATCGAGATAAACAGGTGAGTTGTTCGTGGAAATCTCACAAACAAGTCGATAGGGTTGTTGTTTTCTACCGGAAGTGTTGGGAAAACTTGCACTCCTTCGTTTTCAAATTCGTGGAAAATTGAGGTTCCTAATCTTTGTAACCTTACCAGTTTTTGAGTTACTACCAACGGCTTGTAAGCCAATCCAAAAATTAACCAACCTAACGGATGCATGACACCACCCGTACCCAGCGCAAGACCACCAGCCGCTAGAGCAACGGTGGATTGATAATCTATCGCCTCCCTAATTTTTTCAAACGCTGCTTCGTTGTGCAGTGGGAGTTGAAAATTTGCTGTTAGGTCTTTCAGGGTAGTCATTGGAGACTTTAAACATTAATGATGATCTAAAATCAGCACGAACTGTACTGATTCTAATGCTTGTGGCTTTCGTCAGTCATGGTGTACCCTTATCTTTTTTGTCCTTCGGTGCTGGTGTTTCACCTTGCCGAGATTTTACTGCTTCAGCGATTAGGATTGCTCCCATCTGACTAAGCGATCGCATTTCTGACTCTGCCATGTTCTCTACAGCTTCTCCTATATCATCTGGCAGCACAACCGATATTCGTTTACTCATAATCTCATTCTGTGAACAATTCATAGAATACTACTTCCTCCCATTAGTTTATTTCTTGTTAGACAGTAGCATTTTACTACTTCGTAACAGTTGACGCAAAATGCACACTTTGCTACCATAACATTATCAAGCCAAAAACAGCCACTCAACAAAGGCAACAGAAGCCAGAAAGTGATGCTTTGGCTTGCCCCTAACTGGATATCTGGATTTGTCTAGATTTGACTAAAAATCAACGCCAAGCCAGAAAAATCAAGACTTTAACAATCATCTGAACCATGACAGCTATATATTCCAATGCCAAAAATTGGCTCCTTCAAGCAGACTTGTTAGCCAAATCAGGGCTAACTGACCTTATCGCCGGAAAAGACTCAGGTGCAGGGTATGGCAAGGCAATCATCGGTGATTTTTCGCTCATGATGCCAGCCGCATATTCACTTGTTCGCAACCGCAATATCATGCACCACGAAACCATCTCAAAAGATGGCTGCTGGGTGCATTATCTAGAAGGTTCGCGGCTTGACTTAAAAGATGTTCAATTCTTCTGGGGAAGTGCAGCGATCGCACAAGCAGATCACACCCTGTTACACGAAGATAAGGCGAAAAAGGCAGAACTGGCACTAGAAAGCATCCTTGCAGACTTAGCAGTTCTGAATATTCCCGA
>JBGTMK010000739.1:0-13288 GCA_041743605.1 Nostoc sp. | reverse complement strand
CTCAATTTAGCTTCAGTTTCTAGTTTAATACTATTGCTGGCGAAAATCACCGCAGTGACACTATCTGCGTTATTCAAAAAATGAATACCAATTCTTACTTTGTAGTTAGAACTATCATCATTAAACTTCATCGCATTTTCTAAAAGTTCGTTGGCGACATAGCTAACAGCACTTTTATTTTCTTTGATTATTTGTTCTTGATTTGGTTCATCTTCATCTACAGCTAAAAAGTTGGCAAAGTAGTCTGCAAAAAAATGTGCTGAAAGACGATTGCTACGCCAACGTTGTTTGATTGGGCGAGAACTGGGTGTAAAATAAAGTTCAAGAGAATCATGTTCTGGAGGGAACTCAGAGATCAAATCACCAAATAATTCAGTTTTGATTATAGTAGAAACTGTAGATATTGGGAGCATACTTTTTTAACTCAAAATAATTGTAAAGGAATGCAGGTTAAGCGCCAATAAGAAAAGTTTTAAAAGGTAATAATTCAGAAGGTAGAATAGTTAAATAATCAAAAAAATTTTATGAATAAATATATTAGGCATTCTAGATTTCTTATAAATTATGACTCCTGAATTTTGGATACTTAATTCTTACTTTAAAAATTGAATTTAATGATTTAATACCGCAATTGTTGCAATGCCCAATAAGCTAAAAATTTAAGTCGATGATCGTATAGCATTTTTAAATCATTTTTTAAATAAATTAACTGTAGAGGCACAGAGAGAAAATTGGAGATTTTCATGACTCATTTTGGATTGCTAGAGCATTGTTTATAAGACTTCTTCCTGTCGCTTGAATACTAGCAATGTGATGTCATCAAATACTTTTTGTTTACCAATATGTCGTCGCACATCTAAAATTACTGCATCTTTAATTTCTGATGCTGATTTGTGCCAGTTGTGACTGATTATTTCACATAACGGTTCAAGGCCGTATTGATTTTTATTGATGTCTTTGGCTTCGGTAATACCATCGGTGTAGAGGACAACCCCATCACCTGGTTGTAATTCCAGGGTTATATCGCTAATAAAATCAGTTATGTCATCATCTAAACCAATGGGGAAACCCAAGTCCATCGTGTCAATAAGCTCAATTTGCCCACCTTTGCGGACGATAATTGTTTCTTCGTGCTGTCCACTGATACTTATTTGCCCTTGAGCATAGTTGAGAATCACCAATGTCAAGTTCTTCTCAGAGTTCATCCGTTGCACATTCTTGCAGATGGTGCGGTTAAGTGTGTCAAAGAAGCGCACTGAATCAGATTCGCGGATTTCTTTAAGGAGGCGAACTGCTGTTTGTGTCATTAACATTAACAATCCACTTTCTAGTCCATGTCCAGTTACGTCTCCAATACCAAGAGTTACTACTCCGTCGGTGTGCAGTACATCGTAGTAATCACCACCGACTTCATCCGCAGCTTCCATAAAGCCAGCAATATCTAGTCCTTCAATAGCTTCTAGTTCTTCTGGTTTTGGGAGAATCATCTGTTGCATTCGCCGAATTATATCGAGTTCGGCGCTCATGCGGAGGTTTTCTCCTTTGAGTTTTTCATTGAGAATATTAATTTCTTCATTAGCTTCGGCTAGTTCGGAAGTGCGTTCTTGAACTTTAATTTCTAGATTGTGAGCATAATCTTCCAATTGCCGATAGGAAAGCATCAGATTTTTCCATAAAACCTGTACAAGACCAATTATTAAGGCGCTGATAACAGTTAATAATGGTGTAAATACAGGAATTAACCAACCACCAAGAAAAGCAATGTAAGCACTGCTAAAAATAATCACCACAGCTAGTAATAAACCACCTATGGTCAGCCAACGTTTTTTAATATAAATTGTGCCAAGGGTAGCACTGTATCCAGACCAAAAGATGATTAATAACCAGTTTAGAGGTTGAACGATAGCTCGCATCATTGGGCGGCCATCTATAGCGGCGCTGAGAATCTGACTAGTAAGATTTGCGTGCACTACTACTCCAGGGACTAGCTCTGTGGGAAAAAATAAATTGCTATTGTAAGGGGTACTATAACTATCATTTAAACTGGGAGCTTTTGCACCGACCAAAACTAGGCGATCGCGTATAAAATTAGTAGGTATGCGATTTTCTAAAACATCGGTCATGGAAATATGAGGAAAGCTCTCTAGCCCTCCTCGATAATTCATTAAAACTTGGTATCCCCCCATATCAGCTTCGTTGTATTGCCCATCATTGCTAGATAGAGGTACAAACTTAGCTTTACCTAAACCGTAGATTTGTTTATCTGCGTTGATTGATTTTAATTCAATGCCTGCTTTTTCTAAATATATTAAGGCTAGTTTCACTCCTAGCCCTTGAGCTAAACTTTGATCGGGTTTACCTAATAAAATAATACCGCGTCGGATTTTGCCATCTGTATCTAAGAGTAAGTCGTTGGCAGCTACTTGACTCTGTTTAGCTAAAATTGGTGGTGGCGCAACTGGTTTTCCAGCAACTTTTTCAATGCCAATAAAATTGGGAGTATTTTTAAATTCTTTGACGAGTTCTGCGTGTCCCGGTTCTACGGGTAAATCTCGATAAATATCGATGGCGATCGCTCTTGGTTGTTGTGCTTTGATATTGCGAATCATTTTCGCCATAACACGATCAGACATCGGCCATTGCTTGACATATTGAATATCTGGCTCATCAATTGTGACAATCACAATTCGTTTGTCTATAGCTTCTTGCGGACGAATACGAAATAATTGGTCTAAAGTTACCCATTCTAAAATTCTAAAAACCCCTATATTACTCCCTGCAATGACCAATCCGGCAACACAGGGAGTAATTATCAACGTTCCTTGCCATTTTTTAAGTGATTTTTTGAGTTTTTGCCACATTATTCTTTAAAAAGCTTCTGTCAATGGTTGAGAGGCAATATTTTCTAGTCCAACTTGCTTGAGTAAATCGTGCCATTCAGTAGCGAAAGCTTTATTATTTGGTTGCGATCGCTTTGCCGCCGCTAAAATTTTTAGGGTATCATACCATACACCAGCCTCAGCATATTTAGTGGCTAATTCCACAGGAGATGAGGCTAACTCCTGCTCATTAAATGTAGCCTTGACTCGTTTTATCCACCCTGTTACAGAATAATTATCAGGTCGGAGAATTCCGCCTGGTTCAATAGGTGCAAAATACCACAGGTAATTTTTATCTATTACTAAAGGTGGTGTTGCTGGAGGTAATGTAATACTAACTACACCGCCATCGGGAGGAACTTTTAGCATTGTCGAATAATGGGGATTTCCGTCTTCGTCTTGGAGGCTGAAAAATACAGTTTCTGCGCCAACTGGAGGTAAATAGACGAAAATTGTAGGGCTTGCTAATACAGTACGTCCCTGTTTGGTAGGGGGAACTAATGCTGTTAATGGTGCAGTTTTTCCCCTTGTACCACCACCGATGCTGCTTCTGGGGGTTGAATTTCCACTAGGTAGAGTCAATTGGACATCACCCCTTGTACCACCGCCAACGCTGGTTCTAGGTGCTGAACCTCCGGGTAAGGCGAATTGGACATCACCCCTTGTACCGCCACCAACGCTGGTTCTAGGTGCTGAACCTCCGGGTAAGGCGAATTGGACTTGTCCGCGAACGCCACCGCCAACGCTGGTTTTGGGGGCTGCATCTTTGGGCAGTTTAAATTCCACACTAATGAGAACTTGATTGGTAACGGTTGGATTCTCTTGAGGGAGAAGACTTGCTAAGGTAGAATTGCCTGTCAAAACTACTAACGTGCCGCTAATAGTTAAAAATAAAAATATTTTAGGATTAAACTTAACCATTTTCACCTCTTTTGCTATGTTTACAACCAGTTGCCTACAAGAACGAAAGAAGACCAGAAATAAGGATGTTTGTATAAAGGATTAGCCATAATTTTTATTTGTGCTTGTTGTAATGCTTCAGCTTTATTGAGTTTTTGGTTATTCAATTGGTGATAAAATTCTTTCATCAAAGAGGAAGTAGACTCGTCACTCACTGACCACAAACTAGCCAGGGTGCTTTTAGCACCAGAACGCAAAGCAAATCCAGCTAAACCTAAAGTTGCACGATTATCACCTACAGCTGTTTGACAAGCACTCATCACTAACAATTCAATGGGTTCTACATTTCTTTGACTTCTATTTTTAAATAAAAGGTCAAAATCTTGAATAGAAATGCGATCGCCCCAGGTCAACAAAAAGGTTTCTTCTGGGTTGGAACTGAATTGACCGTGAGTAGCAAGGTGAACTATGGGGAAAGATTTATTAGCGATCGCCGCTTTTAAGCTATCTCTGTTAAAATTCTTATCTAGCAACACTTTGGCATTAAGTTCTGTTGTGACTTCTTTAATTTCTTCTGTCACTCCCGGTAAGGGATTGAAGCCTTGGCGTGCTTCCGTCAATCCAGCCGCTAACACGCTCAATTTTTGGCGTTGCAGTCCTTGAGGAAATAGTTGTAATCCAGGACTGAGAACAACACTATAATTTTCGATTAAATACTGTTTGCCATCATACAGAATAGCCATTGGCAAGTTTCGCAACAAACTATCTGGAATGAAAACTAAAGTTTTGATATTATTTGTCTGGAGTGTTGCTTGAGCAGGTGCAACCAGCCAGTTATAAATTTCTTGGGAGAGTCGCAAACGCTCGTTACTGGGATAACCAGGGGATAGGGAAGAATAAAGTTGTTTTAAGGTAGCTTCTATTTGCTGTTTTGGTAGTTGGGTGCTGTAGTGACGCAGAGGTTGATTAGGAACTGAAAGAATAACTTCCAGGCGATCACTTAAAATAATTGGATAAATAACGGCTGCGTGCAAGTCAATTTTTTCTAAAACTACAGGATTGCTATTATCTAAGCAAGCATCCCGAAAAAAGTTATCCAGTTCCGCTAGTTGCAAAGCTTCCATCACTTGCAGAGCTTGTTTAAGGTTGCTCTGATTATCTTTTTGCAACAACAAGCTGACGTAATCTCGATAGAGAGGTTCAATACTTTCTTTAAAATTAAACTGTACATCCCGGTTAATTGCCACTAAATCACTACGTAGAGATTGCAAGTTATTAAAAGCAATCTCATAAGCAGGGATGGCGCTATTATTATCTCCTTGTTGTTTGGCAATTATACCCAACTGTCCCGCCGCACGAGCTACTAAATCTGTAGCGTTAATTTCTTGAGCTATTGTTAGTGCTTGTTGTGTCAAAGTTGCTGCATCGGTCAACTGGTTATTTTCTTGGTAGAGTTTACCTAGTTGGTTAAGGGAGTAAGCTTCGGCTCTCGAATCTTTGATTTCTTTGGCTTGTTGAATAGCTGTTGCTAACAAGTGGGAAATTTTGAGAGCGTTGGTTTCCAAAACGGCTTTTTTACCATCTCCTGTTGTCTCTAAATCCATCAAACTTTCTGCAAAGTTAATCTTGGCGTAAATAGCCGGACGACTAGGAGGAAGTTGAGCAAGATTAGTTTCGATTTCTGGAATTAATGCTTGTGCTGATTCCCCATTTTGTACTTTAACTAACAAGCTTAATTGATTTAATTGTGCTTCTAATTTAGCCTGTGCATCTGGAGATAATTTAACTGCTTCTTGGTAGTATATCCAAGCAACATCATATTCTTGTAAGTCTCTGGCAACATTGCCAATATTAAATAAAACTGCACTCACATCAGTTGGAGAGTTGAATTGTTTACTAATTTCCCAACTTTTATCGAGAATTGTTTTAGATTGCTTTAAATCACCAACAGTTTGCAGAGCAATGCCTAAACTTCTCAATCCTTGAGCCTTTAAGAGACTATCAGGTTGATTTTGCAATTCTGTTACTAGTTCTTCTAACAAAGTTTTGGCGCGGCGATATTGTCCCAATACTTGCAAACCTTGTGCCTGATTAATTTGGCTGATGAGTTTACCTGTTTTGTCACCTGTGCGCTCATAAGTGACTGCTGCTTGTTTCCAAGTATCTATAGCCGTGTCAGTTTGTCCTTGCAGAAGTTGAAGAGTTCCTTGTGTATTTAATGCCTGCGCTAATAGTAAACTGCTTTTAGTATCGGAATTTTTTCCGCTTTTTATAATATTAATACTTTTAGCGATCGCAGTTTGTGCTTGGGGAATTTTACCTAAATCTTTATATGCCAATCCTAAATAATTAAGCACTTGAATTTGGCTAATAGTTTCTTTTTGTGATTGATAAATTTTTAGTGCATTTTCCCAAATTCTAGCTGCTTCTGCATATTGTCCAGCTTGATAGTAATTTTTACCTTGTTGTAATAATTCTGAGGAGTTTGATAGTTGTTGAACTACCTGATTTGAACCTGACAATTTAGGTTGATTAGCAACAGCAGGAATAATCTTGATGATTAATAACAGACTTAATATTATGCAAGCAGAAAAAAACCATAAAACATTATTTTTATGCTTTGAAAATAACCAAAATCGTTTTTTGTTTAAATTATTGTACCTCTTTGCCCTGGATAGTTTTTTCAAATTAATCATATTTTTTACATAAAATAATCTATTTAGTTATTTTACAAGGATAAATTATTAATTTTTGAAAGTTTATAAATCGCTACAATTAGGATGCTTTTGGGATAAACTCTCTTGAGGTAAAGACGCTATTAATTCTATTTGTCCTTGGGCATTAATTCTCAAGCTTGTGGCTTCGACAATTTGTTGTCTTATTGGAGGAATTGCAGAAGAAGTATTTACTTGATTACTGTTTTGTGTAGTTGTAAAATCTCGCGTATCAGACAAGAGAGTTTGACCACGAATGGTTGCTGTAGGGTCTGTTGGTAAACCTCCCTTACCTGTGATAGTAAAAGAATTACCTTCTGTGGATGCACAACTAGGAGTAACTATTTTATTATTGTGATCGCTCTCTGGGTTTGGTATTCCTATCAAAGCCGAACTTGGAGCTGCATCCTGTTTATTAATTGATTCAAGGCTAGAAAAATCTAACACAGGACTAGGAATTTCCGGTGGAGGATTAGGAACTTCCGGTGGAGGATTAGGAACTTCCGGTGGAGGACTAGGAACTTCTAATGGAGGATTGGGAACTTCCGGTGGAGGGCTAGGAACTTCCGGTGGAGGACTAGGAACTTCTACTTTTTTGGCGCTAGAAGTAATATTACTGAAGGGGGTAAGTGTATCAGCAAACCCGATTCCTTGAATATCTCTGGTAGTAATATTAATATTGCCACCACTACCTAAGAACGCATTGGCTGTAATATCACTGTTTTCTTCGGGAACAGCAAACAGTAAATCTGTGTTGATAGTGATGTTAGCACCATTTCCACCTGTAGTTTCATTACCTGCGATCGCCAAAATACTACTTCCACGGCGTAATGATAACGAATCTGTTAACTGGAGATTAATATTACCGCCTTCAGTGCTGACTGTTTTTGTGGAAATTAGAGCTTGAGTATCGAGGGTTAATTTGTTTCCTTGGATCTCAATGTTGCCACCAATACCAATACCTTGGCTAACGGTGGAAATAGCAGCACCATCCCGAATCTCAACAAGTTGGGAATCGACGAATATATTACCGTTGTTACCGCTAGAACCCAAACTTGTATTAGCAAATAAACCTGTATTTGCACCAGATAATAGAACTCTGTCTGTAGCTTGGAGTACTATATTGCCAACATTTCCTAAACCTTCTGTTTGAGAAAATATCTGACTATTATTAGTAGCAATAAAGGATTTAGTATTAATTTCTACATCACCAGCTTTCCCTCCATTTAAACCTACACTCTGGCTTCCTATATTTGAGTTATTTAATAAAATTGAATCAGCATTAATAATGATATTATTAGCATTACCACCATTACTTCTGGTAAATAATTTAGCTTGGTTAGCTTCTAAAGAATTAGTAGTAATGATGAGCTTTCCATCTGTCCTTGTTATACTTCTCCCCAAGGAAATCAATGGTGCGTTTAGCGTCACATTACCGCCTTGTCCACCACCAAAGGAAGAACTGGCAATAAATGACTCTCGAAGTGGAGTTTGTTCTTGAATAATTGCAGATTTACTATTGAGAGTAATGTTACCTCCAACTGTGCCAAAAGAAAGAATCTGTGATGCTGGTCGTATGACAATATCATCCTGAGCTAAAAGTGTAATATTTCCACTGGGTTTGGAAAATGTAAATGTAGAAAAATCAGTTCCAAAACCCGTCAGAAGTTGGCGAGTAATAATTTTCCCCCGTGAATCAATCACAATATTCTCCCCCCCTGCACCCCTACCAAATACGCTTAGTGCAGAGTTAACTGTAATATTGCCTGATAGAGAAGAATTAGGTTGATACTGATTGGTTAAAAAAACCAGTCCTCCCGAATTAATAATTTGATTAATAGTGATATCTGCACTTATTGGTTTACCATCTGTGCTAGGAGTAGATGAAAAAACATTTATTGCTCCTTTGATTCCAGTTTGATTGAAATTAGTAGTTCCAGCCCTAATATCAATAGTAGGTTCAGCGCTGCCATTAATGAGAACTTGCGTTAATCCATCCGAAAGAGTAACGGTTTCATTAATAAAGTTACTTGGCTCTGAACGGTTAACATTAATATTCTTAATATTTACACTCCCACCTGCAAAAATGTGAATGGAAGCTCCTATATAATTATTAAAACTAACATCTCCACTTGAACGAATAATCGGGCCATTAAAGCTAAGTAAATCTCCTCTTTGCCCGTTAATTTGTTCGAGGCTAAAATTACCGCCACTAAAAAATTGAGCGTCCCCGCTAATAGGATTGGCTGAACGAAAAACCATATTTTCACCAGAAAAGAAGCCACTGGAGGGATCGTTTAAGGCAAAGATATCTATCTTATTTCCTGTGGCTAATAGTTGCTGTTTAGCTGAGGCAATGAAAGGGTAATTTAGGTTGTCCCGCACTTTTAGAGTATTACTAGCTTGCAAGGTTAAATTACTACCTGCTTGCAATTGCCCTTGTAAGTCAAGATTTGTACCAACTAAAGTCAAGTTTTGTCCAACTGATAAATTACCACTATTAGCGATCGCACCTTGGGGCGCTAACCAACTCTCTAACCCCGGAGGAACATTGACAGTTAATAACGGGGGTGCTTTGGGATCTTGAGTAGTAAATTGCTCACTGTTGTTAAAAATAAGGGCATTACTGGTGCTAGCAAAGAAAGAACCAGAGATATCCAAACGGGCATTTTTGCCGAAAATTATACCGTTGGGATTGATTAAGTAGAGATTTGCATTTCCTAATACTCCGAGTGTACCGAAGATATTAGAAGCCTGTTTTCCTGTAACTCTACCCAGAATATTTTCGATTCCAGAAGGATTAGAAAAATAAACCCGTTGCTGATTACCTACATTAAAATCTTGAAAACTGTGAAATAGGTTACTACCTCGAATTGCTCCGCCATCTATGCGATCAATGTTACCTTTAGTACTTTGGACATTCGGTGTAAGAACAGAGCGTTCGACTCCCAAACTGTCATCGACGACTATCTGAGCTACAGCAGTTGTTGTTGAACTCAGAATATAGGCGATCGCCGTACTGGTTGTTAAAATTTTCATCAGCATAGTAGCCCTATCAGTTTCTTCTGTTTCAGCAACACCTGAATTCTTCTTCCACTTAAGGTCAAGAATTTTGACACTTAAGGTCAAGAATTTTGAACTTTGATTAATTTACGTTTAAGTGGATATACACATTCCAGCCCATTCATAGCTAAAACTCCGATCGCCGGACTAGGTTCGAGAACACTGGTGACACAACAGATGTTACTAAATTGACATTGATAAAAGTATTTGTATCGTATGACAATCCTTGCCAATTAACACTGTATCACCAATCAATGAACTTGCTGCTGCTACTTCAAGTTTCATTCCAGCAGCTATAGTAATACCCGTAGATATCACTATGGCAATGGTCAGAAATCTACTAAGTAAAGCTATTTTTTACCTAAAATTCAAGATTTTTGTAGGTAAATCTGATTATCCTTCACTTTAGTTAAAAACAGCACTATTAATAGAAAATTTACATAATTATCCTTACTTCTTCATAAAAACTTTAATTTGGTTGGTTTGATGTTGTGATTTATATGACTGAATAAACTGTTTGAACTTAAAAATTCTCCCTTTTTTAAGACTTGTTATTAAAAAAAAATCAAGATGATTAAGTGATATAGTCACTAGCCCAGCTAATCATATTATTGCTAAAATAACTTTAGTTACAATATTTAATTTTATTTGTATCAAATTTAGGAGTACGATTAATTTAGTCTAATACCTTGGAGAAACTGCACAGGCAGGGTGCTTTTTTGATTTGCTATATCAACAATATTATTTTATCAGCAATTACAAAAAATAAACATCGCATGACAAATGGTGAAAGTTTTGCCAACAGTTTCAGCGAAAATAATTCATAGGCAGTTACGAAAAGTTACAATGATGAATTTGAATTCTACTAAACACATTGAAGATATCCAGCTACTACATGTAGAACGATATCTCCCAGAAAAAATAAGAACTTACATTGAAGAAAATTACTATGCCAAAGTTCAGCAGCAAGCAGAGTTAGATTATGCTGCTAGAGATGAAAATTTTCTAGCAAATCCCCTTCAGCACATCGCACTTTATGAGGTACGTTTTTAAAGCTACTTATTTTGATATAAAAGGTTCGTGTGTACTTCAGTAGCCTGAGAAACGCTATATATGGCTTTCTATCGCGATCATGAAGGTTTTCACGGCTGTTATTTACACGATCCTTTGGCAATGGCAGTTGCTATTGATCCGAGTTTAGTTACTACTGAATCACTTTATATGGTTGTGGAAACTGAAGGACGATTTACCACTGGTTTGTCGCTAGCAGATAGGCGCGATCGCCGAGATGATAAAACCAATCCACCTAATGTAGAAGCTTGCTTAGATGTTGATACCAAAAGGTTTTTAAAGTTGTTTGATAAACTTGTCTGCTCATAAAGATATAAAAATATCGCTCGTTAATCATTAAATAATAATTCCGAAAGAGCCAATTTCCCGATCTATTATCATTAATTGCCAGATGGTTGAGCAAAATTCCCTAAATACATCAAATAACGAAACATTACCGCTTCATGAACTGATGGCAAGAATTTTAGTTGCAGAGGAAACTTCTTCTCGGCAAATCTTACCTTTCATGGGAACCATGCAATGGCTTAACGATTACCTTACCCCTCAATCCTTTGCGGATTTTGTCAATGCAATTCTCCGGGGTATTGGACAAGTAATTTTTGTTAATAATCCCCTGAGTGGGCTATTAATTTTGGTTGCTATTTTGCTACAATCCCCTTGGATGGCACTAATGGCACTACTAGGCGTTATCGCTTCAACCTTAACGGCGATCGCCTTAAAAATCAACCCTGATGTTATTCGTAACGGTATCTTTGGCTTTCAAGGAACTCTCGTGGGTTTAGCTCTGGCAACCTTTGGCTCATTGGCTAATGGGAATGGGGCATGGAATCCTTTATGGGCGATCGCTGTAATTATTTTAGCAGCCCTCACCACAGTATTAATGAATACCTTCGGGGTATGGTTTACCACTCGTTTCAAAGTATCTATCCTGGGCATTCCCTTTCACATTGTTACCCAAGTTTTTTTATATTTAGTATTACTGATTCCTCAGCCCTACTTTCATTGGGGATTTGGCATCTTTTCTGTTTCTGCATCGGCATCTAAAACATTAGATTGGTCGAAGATTATATCATCTTTTACTATTAGTTTTAGTCAAGTTTTCTTCGTTTCAAATCTGAATTTAGCTATCTTAGTTTTCCTAGCTGTAGCACTCTGTACACCCATCGGTGCAGGCGTTGGTTTACTAGGCTGTTTAGCTAGCGCGATCGCCGCTTTAGTTATGAGAATTGACCCAGAAAAAATTTACACTGGGTTTTGGGGATTTAACTCTGTACTGACAGCGATCGCCATTGGAGGAATGTTTTATGCACCTAATTTTCGTAGTATCCTCATTGCCGGATTTTCCGTCTTGATATGCACTCTTTGTACCCAACTACTAAGTCTTATATTCAGTCCTTTGGGAATACCATTTTTAGCATTACCGTTTTGTCTAGTAACTATTGGTTGTTTTTTGGTAGTGCAGCATTCTCTCCCTTCTCTTGTTCCTGTCGCTCTTTATACTATTACTAGTCCAGAAGAACATCGTCTGCGCTACTTGACAGCCAAGGATGTAATTTCTAACTTTCGTCGGCAGCTAGAATCAGCTATACAAGGAACTCACCATCGTTTTTTGTTTCATACTGCTGATTTATCGCTTAAAGGCAATCTGCGTTATATCTTTGATGCCATCGATCAGGATCATAACGGGACACTATCAGTTCAAGAGTTCGTTACCCATTTACATAAAGCCAATGCAACTATATCTGAAGCAGAATTAGCGTATCTCTTTTCTAGAATGGACATTGACAATAGTGGTGAGATTGATTTTGAAGAATTTGGTGAACTCATGTTGCGACATCGCCGTTTGATGTCAAAGTATCAAGAATTTATCACCTATTTTCTGCCTATTGATACTGATGAAGATGAGTCTATCAGTGTTGAAGAGATGAATGTTGCGTTATCCAGTGTTGGTGAATGCCCACTATCACAAGATGAGATAATTTTTTTACAAACAAAAACTGGAGGAAACCCTTTGAGTTGGCATCAGTTTATTGAAGTATTACTTCTGTGCTAATCGATACTGTGATTTCTGTTCTAGTTCCGCAGTTAAGCTTATAGGCTCTTGAGGCTATTCTCTATTCATAATTAACACTTATATAAGTAGAACGAGGTGAAAAAACCAAACTATACTATGTAAAGATAAATAAAAATGAGTAATTTTTATTTTAGTTTAGTTTTCAGTCTTTATTACCGAACAACCAATATTGGACTTTCCGCGCTTGTGATCCGTTCATGTCTCAAAGGTAATGCCCAACTGCCTGATTTTTCAGGTATCCAGGCAATTGTGCTATATCCTTGAGGGAGCAATGCTCTAACAGTGAGGTGAGTAAGCTCTTGAGGCAGAGGAGGCAGAGGGGGCAGGGGGAGAGAAAGAAATTAAGTGTATTTTGAACTATTTTAGTAGTAAAAGTTATTAGTATTTTCTCTTTACTTCCCCTGCTTCCCCTGCTTCCCCTGCTCCCCCTGCTCCCCCTGCTCATTAGACGATGATCTCACTTTTTCGCGTTGCTCCCTATCCTTGACCAATGGTAATCGGTTTATTTCCCGCTATGGATGTGCCACTATGTTCATAAGTCCTCTCTTGTAGCGTTACTGCATCTGGGCGTGACCAGTTTGTGTGAT
>JBGTMK010000738.1:0-4059 GCA_041743605.1 Nostoc sp. | reverse complement strand
ATTCGCGTACTATTGACCTGGTTCCCGACGATTAACTGGTATGACCAACCATTTGCTGCTTTGAGCCAGATAACTGATCCTTATCTGAATCTGTTTCGCAGAATTATTCCCCCATTGGGCGGGATTGATTTTTCGCCAATGTTAGCGATTATACTGCTTCAAATAGTAGGTGGTGGTTTGCAAGGCATCTGATAACACAGAATTTGCATTTTCAACTAAAGAATTTTAGGTCTGGGCTAACTAGCTCAGACTTATGTACTTATTTACGCACTTGACCACTAAACCCAGCAGCCTTGAACTGCTTTAGCTTCAACGGAGTAGGCTGATTTGCAGGTACAGAAATCCTCAATTCAAAATCGCTAATGCCTGGTGGCACTTCGGTAATAGAACCTAAGCGAGTCCGGTTTTGCATTACTGAGTCATTATTAGCATCATAGATACGTCCAAAAATATCTGCGTCGTAGACTGTTTTATTAGTGCCATTTTCTGCTTTGCCAATGACAATAAAACAATTGGCAGCCGCGCTACCACTACTGATAACAGCCCCTTCCGCTAATTCTGGGGGACAATCTTTATAAGAGACATCAAATAGTTTAATCTGTGTCAAGGCTACAGCTGGGGGAACAATCACCCACGATAGAAAGGTGATGAGGCAGGAAATAAAAACGACCGTGAGTGAGCGCAACTGCATAAAAGACCCCGTGACTTTATTTAGTAAACAATATTGAACTTACAACCTCAGCTTACAACATACCCCTATTTTCTACTTCCCTGCGTCATAAGCAAGAAATTCCTCAAAAGTCAGGAGTTTTGTGGGATGCTGAGTTTGAGCCATGACAATTTCTCTAACTAGGTGATATAGCTGAGTACTGAGTGCTGTTAGCGGTAGCGGGGCGTTGAGCCAGTTACGTTTAATTATGTCCAGATTTAACTACAGGGTGATTGGAGACTTTAATTTAACATTTGTAATAATTAGGGAAATAACCCTTCAATTGCTATTAAATTATGACTCCAGATGAGATTGAAGCAGCTATACTCGCAGCCTTTAATCGTTGTGATGTCGCAAGCTGTCCTCTCACTGACGCGCAGAAACAGATATTACTGCAAGTGGTCGAGCAAATTCAGGGAAATTCTACCTCTGGGATGTCAAATATTGCTAATCCTTTAGATGAACTTACCCCAGAGGAGTTAGAAGTATTTTTACAGTTTGTTAAGGATGAAGAACAACGCAACCGCACTTGGAAAGTGCAATTACTCAACGACTGGTTGCTAGAAAATGACTCTGGAACGGTACAATTTATTCGCCAACGCTATGGTTTACAGTGGCTGAATCGTGTTGAGTCATGTCATTTTGATAAGTATTCTTATTTTGAGGATGCACTAAAGTTAAGAGTAGGCGATCGCATTGAAGTTTCCAATGCACTATGGGAATGGGTGCAAGAAGATAGCCCTTGTCAGCGCGAATGGTTTCCCTGTATGGTGATTCAGGTTGAAGAAATTAGCGATGTCTACGACGGGCTACGCCTACGCGATGACTCCTCTACTAATTGCGTCGTCCGCTTCTTCAACGGCGCTGAGTATGAAATTCAAGGCATTTACGAATGGAATCGTTATAACTGGCGCTGGCCTCAAAAGTAGTAGTCTGTCAATAAATAATTGATGGATAAATTTCTTGTAGAGACGGCGATTTATCGCGTCTCTCTAACCGTCAAAATGAATTTGACAGACTAGTACCACAAGGCGGAAGTAAAAGTCAAAAGATTGATATATCAAGGCTTGTGCCTGTTTGAAATGGTAGGTTTAAGTAGAACGGCGTGAATAATTCAAGGTTTGTAGTGGGGACTTTAGTCCTCTCTTAAGGGCTAAAGCCCTTACTACAACAAGCTAATTAAATTAAGTTTTACATTACTTAATGTAGTTTGGTTTTTTCTCGCCGACTTACTTATTTACGCCGCGTTGTACTAGGAGTGACGAATCAACAGTAAATCTCAATGAAATTATTGTTTGAACAACGCCCAAGCCAAAAACCTTTCGGTATGATATAACGCTAATTGATTGCTCACACCGTTGAAAACGGCATCAAAAGCGTGTTCTGCCCAAGGAATTTCTAGAAAAACCGCAGTATTACCAGAATCATGTAAACGTTGATACATCTTTCTGCCAAATCGTGCTTCTACCAAATGGTCACGGCTACCGTAAATTAATAAAGTTGGCGGTAAAGGATGCGTCAGGTAATTTATCGGTGAAGCAATTTGATACTGATTGGGTAATTCTTCTAAGGAACCACCGAGAAATGCTTTTAAAACAGCACGGGTGTTAATTGGATCGGGATTTGGCGGTGTTTTGTATCCTCCAGGTAAGTTAACAGGCCCGTAATAATTGACTACAGCACGGATGGGTGGTGCATCGGGTTGATAAGCCGCTAGCATTGCTAAGTGCGCTCCCGCAGAACGTCCTAAAAGTACCATCCGTTCAGGATCAGCTTCATATTCAGCTGCATGTTGGCGAATAAAATTCAAGGCTGTACGCACATCATCTAACTGAGATGGAAACCGATATTTAGGTGCGTGTCGATAGGCGATCGCAAATACTGTATATCCATGATTAGCTATATATTGATTAAACTCAGGATTAGCGCCAGGATTACCATATTGCCAAGCTCCACCATAAATTACTACCACTGCTGGATATTTCCCTACCTTTGAGGGTTGGTAAACTTCCATTTTTAAAGGCACTCCCGCAGGAGAAGCAAAGAGAATATCTTTTTGATGACGCGTTTTACCTAATGCAATACCCCGGAAGAAATTAACTAAGTCAAAGGGATGGGTTTGCATCTTAGCCCTGACTTGGGCTGGAATTTGCTCTAGATAATTTGCTCCTAATCCTTGTTTCATCGCTTTAGCCATCTGCATTTGAGTTAGTGGGATATTCACTAGCACCGATCCACAAATTACCAATCCGATTAAACTGAAAATGCAAATTAAACGCTGTATTTTACGGCGACGGATGTAGAATAAAGAAAGCAATAAAAAGAGCAAATTTGATAATAATAACCAAGGACTGATTTCTGGCGCTCCCACTGCTAGCCTGAGTAAAAACATATTTGGGGCAGCAAGAATAATCCAAGAGCTAAGAAATAGACTTGTAAAACTTAGAAATAAGACAAGCCATGATAAAATTATTTTGGGTTTAGCAAACATTGATAAACTGCGGTATTAACAACTCCGAAGAAGTACAATTTATCCGCTAATGCTAAGGTTGGCAATAGTTCTATATTTTTTTAAATGGCGATGAAAGCATAAGTCATTGCTGTTGTATTTGCTGTTGTACCCAAAGACGAAAAGCTTTGAGCGTTGCATTTCTGTCTGCTGTTGTACTTTGCTCTAGATATTGGGGAATCGCTGCAATTAGTGGGAATAGAGGAAAATTTAAGCTTTGCTGAGATTCTACATAATGCCGATTTTGTAGAACGTTAATTTGGAGCTTTCCTCGCTCAAAACGCCAAAGTTCAGGCACTTTTAGCGCTTCATAAATATTAGGATGAGTCCGAGTAGTAATATCATCTTCTAGAGCTAAATCTGGAGGAGGATCTACTGCTAAGTCTAGCCGCTTCTTGCCGCGAATATTGGATTCATTTTTTATATAGAAACACTGATCGGGTTCTATACCTTGAGTCATCGCTTGGTTTTTGAAAGTGCTAGAACCAAGGCATCTAAACTCCATATCTAATTCTTCCAGAAGCGCTTTGACTAAATCGCTAATAATTTCTTTATCGTCTTCATGTTCTGGCAGTGGTGCCATAATCTCCAATATACCGCTGTCATAAGCAATTCGGGCAGCCCGGTGTTCCCCTAAATCCTCTAGAATTGCTTCCAATTCCTGCCAGGTTACATCTCGCAGTAGCACTCTTTGTCCTGGTGGAACATGGATGCGCTTTAATTCCAACAACATCATCTCCACTCCCAGTAGCTCAAACCTAAGTTTAGCTTACTTCAGTTCACCTGACGGGGGCGTAGTTTGAAGAAAAAACCCATGGATTTCCCAGAGGTTTTAGTTCCT
>JBGTMK010000737.1:0-15279 GCA_041743605.1 Nostoc sp. | reverse complement strand
ATTATAAATAAGTCGAGAGCAACGCGGGATAGAGCAGCCTGGTAGCTCGTCGGGCTCATAACCCGAAGGTCAGTGGTTCAAATCCACTTCCCGCCACCAAATAAAATAAAACAAAAACCCTGCAATCTTAATTGATTGCAGGGTTTTTGTTTTATTTTGATCTATTCTGGAAGAAATAGCCATCTAAAAGGCGCGGAGAATCATGGTTGTGAAGTTGCAGCGACCAATTTTAGTGGGAGGATTGGGACTGTCCTTTTCCCTGTGGATGTTGGACAGTTGGCACGATTCTATAGTACAGGTGGGTGAGTTTGGTTTGTTGAGTGCCTTAGCTGTAGGCAGTGGTTTGTGGTTATTCCAACAAAATCGCCCGAAAGACAGTTTAGAGCAGCTAAATGGTATGGTTGCGGATCGGGCGACTGTGGAAAGTGCGATCGCTAAGACTGAGACTGTAATTAACCAATTAGCACAAGAAGCAGAAAACCATCCGGCATTACAAACACTCAGAGAACAAGTTGCCCAATTGTTGCTGGAATTAGATAGACAAAAAATTAAAGTGGCTGTGACTGGCGGGAAATCCGTGGGTAAAAGCACTTTAATTCAAGTGCTAGAGAAAAATCTAGAAACACAAAATTTGGTGTCTTTAGAAGAAACAGCACCTTTGTTTAGAGAAGTCGGTGAAAATTCAGATGCAGCTATTTTGGCAGAAGTAGCAAAATCTGATTTTGTTCTATTTCTGACAAACGGTGATTTGACAGACTCAGAATTTCAAACCTTACAGCAGCTAAAGGCAGCAAATCAGCCTAATATGCTGGTTTTCAACAAACAAGACCAGTATTTAACTGATGAAAGCGCCAGTATCTTGCTGTCATTAAAACAGCGGATGCAGGGAAATGTAGTTGCAACTGCGGCCTCTCCCATTGCCATCAAAGTCCGAAAGCATGAGGCTGATGGTTCTGTGCAAGAGTGGATGGAACAACCAGCAGCTGATATTCAGCAGTTGACGCAGCAGTTGGGTGAAGCTTTGGTACAGCAAGGACAACGCCTGGTTTGGGTAACTACCATGAGAAAAGCTGGGTTGTTGAAAGCTGAGGCGAAAAACTGGCTGAATGGAACCAGACGCGATCGCGCCACTCCAATTATTGAACAATATCAATGGATAGCTGCTGCTGCTGCCTTTGCTAACCCAGTCCCAGCCCTTGATATTCTGGCGACTGCGGCAATTAATGCTCAAATGGTAATGGATTTGGGTAATATCTATCAGCAGAAATTTTCCCTTGAACAAGCACAAACCGTAGCTGGAGCAATGGGAAGTTTAATGCTGAAACTGGGTTTAGTGGAACTTTCTACAAAGGCTATTAGTACTGTTCTGAAAAGTAATGCCGTTACCTTTGTTGCTGGTGGCGTAGTTCAGGGCGTAAGTGCAGCTTATTTGACCAGAGTAGCAGGGTTAAGTCTAGTTGAGTATTTCCAACATCAGGAAATAGCAATAGATTCTGGAAATGGTTTGAATTTGGAGAATTTGCGGCAAACATTGCAAAAGGTATTTCAGCAAAATCAGCAGATTGGTTTTTTGCAGGGGTTTGTTAAGCAAGGCATGAAGCGTTTGTTGCCAGAGGTACAGCAGGTTGAAGTCGTTAGTGTTCAGAAGGCGGTAGGATAATCTGACGCAGAGAATTACTATATTTTAGATTTTGGATTGAATGATTCACAATCCAAAATCCAAAATTGGCTGACACTTACCTGGTGCTGTAGGTGAATCTAAAATTTACCCAAGCCTATGTTTAGACTTGGGTTTATCTAACAATTATTGTGAGAGTTGAGAGTTAGCAAAAAATTGTGAATAAGGGTAATTAGCTAAACAGCACCACTGTTTCTATTAAACAGAATAGCTATAGTTTTGAAAATTAGCTTTAAATCGTACACCAAACTCCAATTTTTTTGATACTGCAAATCCAGACGAATTACATCTTCAAAACTACGGACTGTAGAACGTCCATTTACCTGCCATTCTCCAGTCATACCAGGTTTAACATCTAAACGTTGCCACTCTGGTACTTCGTAGCGTTCTACTTCATCAGGTGTAGGTGGTCGAGTACCAACTAAACTCATTTGTCCTTTAAGGACGTTCCAAAATTGTGGCAGTTCATCAAGACTAGTTCGCCGTAAAAAACGCCCTACTTTGGTAATTCTGGGATCATTATCATTCTTGAAAAAAGCACCTTGTACTTGGTTTTTGACTTGGGATTTCTTCGCTTCTGCATCCACACACATGGAGCGGAATTTCCAAATCTGAAACCGCTTACCCATCCAACCACAACGGGTTTGACTAAAGAAAATTGGGCCGGGATCATTAATTTGAATAGCGATCGCAATCGGAATAAACAAAACTCCTGTAATTAATAAACCGACCACAGACCCCACAATGTCTAATAACCGTTTCATCCAAGATGCCACAGAAGGGTGAGTAGTGGGTAACTGCTCTACTTTACGGTAAGTTGTCTTCCGATTATCTACTAAGTCTTCTTGTTTGATTAACGACCCATCGCCCACAAGCTCTAGGGGAAAAACCTGATCTAATCCGGTAAGTTTTAAAACGGCCATTACCTGTGGTGTTACATTCCGCAGTGTTAATGTAATCCCTTTAGTCTGGGCGTATTTAAAATTACTGACCAGGGCACCTAAACCACTGCTATCCATAAAAGTAGTTTGGTGAAAATCAATGATAATTTGCTTGGGATATGAACTGGGCTGGATTAAGCCTTGGCAGGTTTGCTTAAAGCCTAAAGCCTCCAGCACGCTCAACCGCGGGGGCACCTGGACTATAGCCGTGTCATTTAGAGAATTAACTGGAAAATCGACCTCTGTCGGTTGGCTAGTCATGAAGCTCTGCACTTTCGTTGCCATGTATAATGTAATCTGCCAAACATTATTTTGTCCTACAAAATTACTTAACCTAATATTGGAATCAGTAGTAGTAAGGACTAATTGTTATTTACCGGGGCTGAGATTGGAGATCGCTAGCGACGATTCACAATAGAACAAGAAGCCAAAAAACATCCTTGCTGTTGTGCCGACGCAGCGCGATCGCGTTGCTCTCATCAAATGATTGCTAAAACTACGGTTACACCTACCGCACGCCTGGTTGAGGTCTTTTCTGCCATTCAAGGGGAAGGACTGAATGTAGGGACGCGTCAGATATTTATTCGTTTTGCTTTGTGTGATTTGCGCTGTCACTTTTGTGATAGTGCCCACACTTGGAATGCACCTGCTACATGTCGGATAGAGCGATCGCCTGGATTGCGCGACTTTGAAATCCACTCTAACCCTGTCTCTCTACCCATACTAATCGAATGGGTGGAACGACAAAATCTACCTTGTCTACACGATAGCATTAGCTTAACTGGAGGCGAACCACTTCTTCATGCCTCATTTCTAACGCAGTTTCTACCTCAAGTGCGAGCCATAACTGGTCTGCCTGTATACTTAGAAACTGGCGGACATCGCCCAGAACAACTAGCAATGATTCTCCCCTACTTAGACTCTGTAGGTATGGATTTCAAATTGCCCAGTGTTAGCGGCGAAAGTCATTGGCAAGAACATAGTAAATTTCTCCAGTTATGTTATGACTCATATTTAAATGTTTTTGTCAAGATAATTGTGTCTCAAAACACAGATCCCGCCGAGTTAGAACGTTCAGCTTCGTTAGTGGCAAAGGTTAGTCCAGATATCCCAGTATTTTTACAACCTGTTACGCCTTTGGGAGTATCAGAAAAATTTTCCCCGATACCTGTCCTTGCACCTACGAGCGATCAAGTTTTGACCTGGCAAGCTTTGATGAAGGGGTTTGTCAAGCACGTGCGCGTGATCCCCCAGACGCATAAAATGCTGAATCAGTTGTAAAATTTGAGTTTGATAAAGATGTAGTCAAGAAAAAAGTAAGATTTTGTGAAATGGTCATTGCTGCCACTAATCAGGGAGGCATAGCGATTCCTGTAGCCATTTCCAGGCGAAGGTTGGGAAGGAGGAAATAGAGTGAGGAGTGTAAAGTTTCAAGTTCACTCCTAACTCCTAACTCCTAACTAATTACAACCCGCCCTCATCTGGAGTTTTAGATTTAGCTTTTGCCTTATTGGCACTGCGTTTGAGAGCAGAGAGTCTTGCTTCGTATCTCGACCGTTGGCGCTTACTAGGAGTATTGTCAATCAGGGTTTTTAAGGCACTACCAAGACTCTTGTAGGCATTGGGGAGGCTATAACCAAAACGAGTTGCCAAAGCGATCGCTTTCTCATCAGCATTGAGCAATTCTTTTAGTTGCTTTTCCCCATTATTCTTTTGGTACAGTCGCCAGCCTGACACGCCACAAAGCGACAAAGCCAACACCAGAAGCAATCCATCTTGTACCCACAATTCGCCTACAGCACCACCTAAACCGATGGCTAGTGCTGCCATTTCCCAACCATCTTTAGGAATTGTGTCATTTTGAACACGAGCAACTTCATGCCAGAACAGCAGATTACGCTGATCCATTGCGAGGGCATCCCATTTCAGCAAGTCAATTTGAATTTCTACCTGGTCTTTACCAATTTCTTCGCAACGAACCAGGGGTGGATTGACCTCAGTTGTGCCTTCAACCGTGACCCAGCTCTGTAATTCTGGCGGTAATAAGCCTTTCAACCGCCGGAGTTCACTCATTTCCGCTTTGGCAGAGGAGGTTGCATAGGATGTCATAATATCCAGCCCCAGAAAATTTCAGTATATAGTGAGGGTATCACTTTGGAGTATAGCTATTTAAGTGATGATCCGTCTCACTCGCTGGGAAAACTTCCTCGCTTTTTTCGCGCTTCCATTGCTTTTTCCAGCAAATCCAACAATCCTGGAGCTTCTTCTTGGATACTGAGTAACAGTCTTTCCCCAAGTTCTATATTCCCCGGATCAAGACCTGTCACCATCACTTCTTTCAGGCGAGGTATCGCTATACCATCGACAATCTGAATTAACCCACTCAGACAACGGTGAAATTGCTTTTCTGTCAGAATCGAGTCTTCTAGAGGAAACTCAATAATGGCACGGATTTCGCCATCGGATGGGTCATACTCCCATTGCAACATTTTGGTTTCCCAGGAAATGGCAAGCATTGTCTGTAGGATCACTGCCTTGTGAGGATGGTCTTGAATTCCTGCCAGAACTTGAGGGGCAAATACTCGAAAAAATTTTCCTTCTTCATCCAACTGGACAACTATTAGGAAATCTTCTAGGTTATCAGCCTCCACACCTGTTATAATTCGGTCTTCTTCATCATCAAAACGGTAGTCCCAACCAAGGTTGTCTAAATAGTTGGCAATCTGTTCGAGGTTAGCTCCCATAAAAGCCTCATAAGGAACGTGGAGCAGTTGTTACCAGACCTAGTTTAACCTGCTAAGGGTAATTGTTTGGGTTGGTGTGGATACTTCTAATCACATAGAAGTATGCAATTAGGGTAGAGGCATTGGGCATTATTGGGCATTGGGCATAAAAATAGAAAAAACAGATAATCATTCTGCGCTGTGAATGATATTTTATGAAGGATTCTTTCTCATTATTAAAGAAGTGATAATGACTTGTTTTTAAATCTTACGTGGCGAAGGATATAGCACTAATTCACTGAAATTTTAATATTCTCTTATGATTTTAATGAATGTACTACTAGAACAAGCATGGTAGCAGGATTTTAAATCAAAATTGAAAGCTGAAGTCAATTTTAAATAATTTCTATACAGCATCAGAGGCTTTTGAAAATATAAGTAAAAACGGTTCTTGGGCTTTTTAAAGCGAATAAAAATAGCACATAGACTGATAAAGTTTTATATTACAAGCAACAAATTGTTTTCACTGAATGATTGTAGTGAGCAATACATTATTTTTGGTCTAGTAATTATGAAATTTATGCGTAAATCAGCTTTAATTCTAGCGATCGCACCCCTAGTATGCGCGATCGCCTCTTGTGGTGGAGATTCAGGACAAACAGCAAGTACACCAGGCACTCCAGGTAGTAGTCCAGTAGCACCAGTAACTCGAAATCGTTGGGATAGCATTAAAAGCCGTGGTCAGTTAACTTGCGGTGTCAGTGGTGAAGTGCCAGGGTTTAGCTTTGTGGGAACTGACGGTCAATACAGTGGCATTGATGTAGATATTTGTCGTGCGATCGCAGCAGCTTTATTTGACAAACCAGATGCAGTAGAATTTCGTAACCTGAATTCTAAAGAGCGGTTTACAGCTTTGCAAACTGGCGAAGTAGACGTTCTCAGCCGCAACACTACTTGGACACTTAGCCGCGATACCTCTGTAGGTCTAGAATTTGCGCCTGTGGTCTTTTACGATGGACAAGCCATAATGGTTCGCCAAAATAGCAACATTAAGTCCCTGGCAGACCTGAAGGATAAAGCAATCTGCGTTCAAACTGGTACAACCACCGAACAAAATTTAGCAGACCAAATGCGAAAAAGGGGCATTCCTTACAAACCCGTTGTTTTTGAAGACGTTAATGTTACCTTTGCTACCTATGCTCAAGGGCGTTGCGATGGTATTACAGCTGATCGTTCGGCATTGGTTTCTCGGCGCACAACTCTACCCAAACCAGAAGATAACGTAATTCTTGAGGAAGTGATTTCTTCAGAACCCCTTGCACCAGCAGTTGCTAAAGGAGATGCTAGGTGGGGTGATGTTGTTAAATGGGTGGTTTATTCCCTAGTAAAAGCTGAAGAGTTGGGCATTAATTCTCAGAATGTGGGTCAGTTTGCTGCTAGTAATGACCCAGATATTAAGCGTTTTTTAGGAACCGAGGGCAACCTTGGTGAAGGACTAGGCTTAACAAACGACTTTGCGGCCAGGATAATTAAGCACGTTGGTAACTATGCCGAAATTTACGATCGCAACCTCGGCCCCAAAACAAAACTTAATCTAGCTCGCGGTCAAAATCAACTTTGGAGCAAAGGCGGACTACTTTATTCTCCGCCGTTCCGGTAAAAGAGATTAGGGAGATGAGGAGAATAACTCATGCCAAATGACCAATGACCAATGACTAATGACCAATGACTAATGACTAATTCAAAACCGCTTATATGGCGTGATGTCCGCTTTTGGAAGATTGCCTTGCAATTGGCTGCCGTATTTTTAGCAGCAATTGTAGTAGTAATTCTGTGGGGCAATCTTCAGCGCAATTTACAGCAGCTAGGTATTCAGTTTGGATTTGAGTTTCTTAAGCAACAAGCATCTTTTGATATTGGCGAGGCGCTGATTAACTATAAACCCACTGACACCTACAGTCATGCTTTGTGGGTTGGTTTAATTAACTCCTTGCGTGTGGCGGTTGCAGGAATTTTTCTCACAACAATTGTAGGGATAACTGCTGGGATTGCCCGACTTTCTGACAACTGGCTAGTGCGGAATATCACGATGGTTTACGTGGAGATTTTCCGTAATACGCCCTTACTGCTGCAATTGCTGTTTTGGTACTTTGCTGTTTTTCTTAGTTTCCCCAGAACAGAAAATAAGATATCCCTTTGGGGTTTTATTGGTGTTAGTCAAAATGGCTTAGAACTCCCTTGGTTTACCCTATCACCAGAGTTTTCAGCTTTATTATTGGGATTAACTTTTTACACAGGTGCGTTTATTGCGGAAATTGTTCGAGGTGGGATTCAATCAGTACCGAAGGGACAATGGGAAGCAGCGCGATCGCTAGGATTAAAACCAGGGTTAGCAATGCGATTAGTGATTTTTCCCCAAGCTTTGCGGGTAATCATTCCACCGTTAACGAGTCAGTATCTTAATTTGACCAAAAATACCAGTTTAGCGATCGCGATCGGCTACCCCGATATTTATTTTGTCGCCTCCACCACCTTTAACCAAACGGGGAAAGCCGTAGAAGTGATATTACTGATTATGCTCACCTATCTCACCCTAAGTTTAACCATCTCTGTAGTGATGAATTTATTCAATCGCAGTGTACAAATTAAAGAGAGATGAGGGGGATGAGGGAGATGAGGAAGCAGTTGAACTCGGAAGTTGAGCCTCTGAGGTTAAAGTATGGGCCTTTACAAATGACCAATGACAAATGACCAATGACAAATAACAAATGACCAATGACAAATGACAAATTAACTTGGCTACGTAAAAACCTGTTTAGTACTTGGTACAACAGCTTGTTAACTGTTGCCTGTTTGGTGTTGCTATTTTGGATATTGCAAGGAATTATAATTTGGGCAACTACTCAAGCACAATGGGCAGTAATTCAGATTAATTTACCTTTATTTTTAGTTGGTAGATTTCCGCAAACGCTATATTTGCGAATTTGGATTGTGCTGGCGATCGCTTCGACTTTAGCCGCCATAACGGTAGGTGTATTCTTTGGCAAACAACAGTTAACAAAACGTGGAATTGCTTTGTTTGCTTTTATCATTGGCATTTTGTTAGTTGTTTTACCACTAGACTTTACATCCCGCCTTTGGTTACTGTTAATTGCAATTTTACTATTTGTAGGTTTTTGGATTGGAGGAAAGTTTACTAAGATAGTAACTCCTTGGCTTTCCCTATTATGGTTATTGTCTTTCCCCATAATTCTTTGGCTAATTGGCGGTGGATTTGGATTGCAGCCAGTATCTACAAATTTGTGGAATGGTTTGCTACTTACCCTCCTGATGGCAGCAGTCAGTATTGTGCTTTCCTTTCCCATTGGGGTTTTACTGGCTTTAGGGCGCACAAGCAATTTACCCGTAGTGCGTTGGTTTTCTATCCTGTACATTGAAATTATTAGAGGATTACCACTGATTGGTATTTTGTTCTTAGCTCAGGTAATGCTTCCCTTGTTTCTATCAGCAGATGTGCGTCTAGATCGAGTATTGCGAGCAATTGCTGGATTGGTTTTATTTAGTGCTGCATACATGGCAGAAAACGTGCGTGGTGGACTCCAATCAGTACCTCGCGGGCAAATTGAAGCTGCAAAAGCGTTAGGATTAAATACAGCCTTAGTAATTTTGTTAATCGTCTTACCTCAAGCCTTACGTACCGTTATTCCTGCTATCGTTGGTCAGTTTATTGGCTTATTTAAAGACACTTCACTATTATCTTTGGTGGGATTAGTAGAACTAACAGGTATTGCTCGTTCAATATTGGCACAACCACAATTTCTTGGCCGGTATGCAGAAGTTTATCTATTTATTGGATTTATTTACTGGGTATTTTGTTATTCCATGTCGTTGGCTTCTCGACGCTTAGAGAGACAGTTGAGTAATTAGTCATTAGTCATTAGTCATTAGTCATTAGTCATTAGTCATTGGTTATTGGTTATTGGTTATTGGTTGTTATCAAAATAATATTTATTATTAGGGCTTTGAATAATATGTCAGATATACAAAACATAATTGTTGCTGAAGATGTTCATAAGTGGTATGGAAAATTCCACGTTCTTCAGGGTGTGAGCTTGACAGTAAATCGTGGAGAAGTAGTAGTATTGATGGGGCCATCTGGTTCAGGAAAATCTACCTTTATCCGCACATTTAACGCTTTAGAAGAATATCAACAAGGAAAAATTGAAATCGATGGCATTACCCTCAGCCATGACTTGCGAAATATTGAAACGATTCGCAAAGAAGTGGGAATGGTGTTTCAGCAATTTAATTTATTTCCTCATTTGACAGTGCTGCAAAATATCTCTTTAGCACCAATTTGGGTACGGCGATCGCCAAAGGCAAAAGCTGAAGAATTGGCAATGCAACTATTAGAAAGAGTGGGAATTCTAGAACAGGCGCAGAAATATCCAGGACAGTTATCTGGTGGACAACAGCAACGGGTTGCGATCGCACGTGCTTTAGCCATGCAACCCAAAATTATGCTGTTTGACGAACCCACCTCAGCCTTAGATCCAGAAATGGTACGCGAAGTTTTGGATGTAATGCGAGGTCTAGCCCGTGATGGGATGACAATGGTAGTAGTCACCCACGAAGTTGGATTCGCTCGTGAAGTCGCCGACCGAGTTATCTTAATGGATAGCGGTTCCCTCGTCGAGTCAGCTACCCCTGACGCATTTTTCACCAACCCTAAAGAAGAAAGAACACGCAAGTTTTTGTCACAAATTCTCTAAAACCTCCGCGCTACTTTGCGCTTACCTCTGCGCCCCTTTGCGTTTCACTTCTAATTGTTGTTTCACTAAGTTGTCAATGTATTATTGAAATGGAAATTTTTAAATCAAGCACCACTATAAATTGGAATTAAACCCGTGTCTGCTAAAGATGCTTTTCATACAGTTGTCAAAACAGCACTTGAGAAAGAAGGGTGGTTAATCACTCATGATCCTTATGCTCTCCAGGCGGGAACACTTGAGCTATATGTTGATTTAGGAGCAGAAAAAGTTATTGCAGCCGAAAAACAAGGACAAAAAATAGCTGTTGAAATTAAAAGTTTTCTAAGTCCATCAAAAATAACAGAACTTTATGCTGCATTAGGGCAATTTATCATTTACCGAATTGCTTTACAAAAACAAGAAGCCAATCGGACTTTATATTTAGCAGTTCCTAGTACTGTTTACAATGAGTTTTTTATACTTCCATTTATTCAATCTGTCATTCAAACTAATCAACTCTGTTTACTAATTTATAATATTGAACAGGAGGCGATCGCCCAATGGCAAAGCTAGACGAATATCGACAGTATATTAAGGATTTGCTTCAACAACACGCGAGTATTGTTTGGGATAATCGCATTCAAGCACAGATAATTTATGATACAGAACACGATCATTATCAATTAGTTTATGTAGGTTGGCGCGAACAAGACCGCATATATGGGCCTGTTCTCCATGTAGATATTATTGACGATAAAATCTGGATTCAGCAAGATGGAACAGAGGTAGGAATTGCTAATGAATTGGTCGAATTAGGTGTCCCAAAAGAAGATATTGTTTTGGGTTTTCAGTTACCATCTGTGCGTAAATATACAGACTTTGCTGTTAGTTAGTTAGTTAGTTGAATTTATTAAAAATAGCGATCGCTCTCTCGTTTTACTTCACATCATTGGGTTAAAAAAGAGCGATCGCCTGAACTAAAACAATATCCCAGACTCAATAACCTTTATTGCTCATAATTATATTTGCAAGTCCCAATAATCAATCTTCTTCAATTTTATCAGTTTGTGATTCAAAGACAAATTTTTCATATTCATCTAAATTAACAAAAATTAAATTACCTTTTTCTACATTTTCTAAAGCTTTGAGTAAATGTTTTTTGTTAATTTCTGATTTCAGAAGATAGGTAGTTTCGTCTTCTTCAGATGGTGGTTCAATTAGCATAATGACTTGTACGAAATTTTTCGCATCTTTCCCACCCTATTGTAACTGTATCTGAGTGAGATGAATTCGAGCGATCGCTCACTGAGCAAGCTGACCATTTTTAGTAAGCGGGTTCGACTCTATTGATACTGAAGGCATTCGTTTTATGATTTTGCTTTTAATCAATTACATTTAATGAGTTATGTATCCCCACAAAAGACAGATATATTGTAATTTAGACAAAAGCTGATTTATAAAACTACGTTTATTAGGATTAAATATTTGAGGACTTAAGTCAATATTGTACATTTCACTGATAACTTTATTACCTTTACCATATCGGCTAAACCTTTCAATAAAACCAAGTATACCATCATCAAAATTATGACAAACTACCGAGTTAAAAGCATAAGAAAGATTACCTAATTCCAACAATCTCCATCCTAAATCTATATCTTCTCCAGCCGCAATATTAATATCTTCATTGAAGCCGCCTATTTTTTCAATAGCAGGTTTCCAAATCAGAGTATTAGCAGTAATTAAATATTCAGGACTGATATTTTTTTCAGTATCAATCACTTTTAAAGGCACTAGAATTTCTTGTGTTTGATAATATTTTGATAAAAAATCACTGCCCCATGCTTTAACATTTCCTGCATATCCGATTGAGCCATTCATTGAATCAATATACCCTATAATCCATGATTTACAAGGAATACAGTCGCTATCTGTAAATAAAATCCAATCTCCTTTGGAATAGCTTAATCCCAAATTTCGTGCAGATGCTGGCCCGATTTTTGAGCATTTAAGCAATATTATTTCAAGCCCATTGATTTGAAACTGTTTTTGGATAAAAATTGGATTATTTGAGTTATTATCAACAATAATAATTTCTTTAGGATATATTTTTGGTATATGTGTATTAAAAAAATTAGACAAAAATAAATCAATTCCTTTCTGATTATTCTTGACAGGTATAACTATCGATATATCTGATGTTTTTATTTTTAATGGTGCAATTAAATTAGCTTTATTTTTAGGTTGATAAGCTAATTTGCTAATTAAAGTCATAATTCTATCTCCAGTTGAAACTTAACTTTCTCCGCAATCTAGTAATTATATTTATATCAACCGCAATCATGCCACTTATTCCTCTATACCTTGGCGAATTGCATGGGCTGTTCCATTAGGACTTAGAGCAGCACTAAGTAAAACATTTGTGTCAATAACAATTAGTTTATGACTCATCGGCGAGTAATTCTTCTAGAGTTTCTTCGGTTAATCCTTTGGCTTAAGCATTTCTGCCGATTCTATCAAAAACACTAAGTAAATCTTCATCTTTATTATTTGAAGAGGTTTTCTTTATTTCTTGAATAAGTTGTTCTTGTTCTTGTGCGGGAAGTTGTAGGACAAGATTAAGAATTTGCTCAAAGGTTAGGGGGAGTTGATAGGTTTTTTGAGTCATTGTGAGTTCTGGAGTTAGGAATAGAAACTTGTTAGCTTTTTTAATCAGGTTTGAGCCAGTTTTCTACTTTTAAATCACGATTCCTCTACACCTTAGAGAATTGCATTATCCATATCCTCAAGAGTTTGAGTTTTAGGTTTTCCCTGATATTTTAAGCAACCTGCTACATTATCTAATTTAGTTACTGAAAAAAATTTACTAGGATTTAATAAATCACCGAATTCTGGAATTCCGTCTATTTTAACTCCAACTTTTTTCATATTCTTCCAGATTTCTATATGTGGGAATAGATTGGTTAGTAACCACAGAATAAAGAACATCTGGGTCTAAATCTGCGCCATTATCCCAGTGAATTGTTCCCCATTCAGCATTAAGTTTAACGGTTTTAAAATAGTTTAAATCTTTTAAAGGTGTAAAAATTCCTGTAAATTCGATTAACTGGTTAACATCAACAATACCTTCCTTTCCGTCTTCAAACTTCAAATAGAGTTGATAGTTATCGTGAGGAATAACTTCTATAATGTCTTTAAGCATAATTCACTCTAATGGTTGAATTTTTTCTAAGGGATTATTTTCTCTTGCCAGTTGCCAGTTTTCTCTAAGTTCTGATTGGTGCATAGCTGCCCATTCAATTACTAAACCAAGAACTCTAGGAGTGAGTTTGCCTTCTAAAATTGATAAGGTTTCTATATCAATAATTGCCTTTTGCTGATTGTAGCGGACATGGAAATGAGGGGGCGGATGGTCGTTATAGTACATGGTAATGATAATCCCTAAAAAACGGCAAATTTCAGGCATCACATCATCTCCTAAATTATCCTGTCTATTCAGCGATACCTATATGATTGTAACTATTTATAGTAGCTCTCACTTTGCGCCTCTGTAAGACAAAAAAAAGGCGAACTTTTTGGGTTCGCCTTAATCATAATGCTGTTGCTAAATCCAAACCTAAATCTAAATCTTCGCTTCTTCTCTTACCAACTTATCCCAACCCAAATCTTTCAAATTATTATTTCGACGCAACGGACGAGTCACCAACTCTAACATATCACGCGCATTCGTAAAGCCGTGAATTTGAGCAAAAGTGAACTCCACCGACCACTTTGTATTAATACCGCGTGCTTCCAACGGATTAGCGTGAGCCATACCAGTAATTACCAAATCTGGTTTCAACTCATAAATTCGCTGAAGTTGATTGTAATTATCCGGCTTCTCTACAATCCTTGGCAGAGGTGAATTCATTTCCTGACAAGTTTTCTCCAGCAATGCCAACTCAGCAGCTTGATAGCGCTTATCCATGTAGGGAATGCCGATTTCGTGAACTGTCATTCCACAACGAATTAAGAATCTGGCTTGGGAAACTTCCAGCAAGTTATCACCCATGAAAAATACAGACTTACCGCGAATCAGTTTCACGTAATCTTCCAAGCCTGCCCAAATTTGTGCTTCCCGTTCATCCAAACCCTTGGGAGTAATACCGAACACCGAGCAGATTTTCTCAATCCAAGCGCGGGTACCATCGGGGCCAATGGGGAAGGGTGCGCCAATGAGTTTACACTTGCGGCGGCGCATTAAGGTGGTAGCTGTGCGGCTGAGGAAGGGGTTGACACCGGCGACATAATACCCTTCTTCCAATACTGGCAATTCTGTGAAGCGCTTCGCGGGTAGCCAGCCGGAAACTTTGATGCCTTGTTTCTTCAGTTCTAAGGTTAACTGAGTAACTACAGGGTCGGGAAGGGAGCCAAAGAGAACTAAGGGTGGATGATCTACATACTCAGATTCATCTTGGGCGACATCTTCTTTCTTTTTACCAAAGTTGAGCAATTTAGCGATCGCATTCCGTTCACTTTTCTCTGTTTCCGCCACCGGAGACTTATCAGGACAACGGTTAGCCATTGCTGCTAATACGGTGTCTTCTCCTTGGGTGAAGGCGTAATCTAGACCATTTGCCCGCGCTACAACGATGGGAATCCCGATTTCAGATTCCAGCTTCGGTGCCAAACCTTCCAAATCTGTTTTGATAATTTCGGTGGTGCAAGTGCCAATCCAGACAATTACACTAGGATTGCGATCGCGTTTAATTTGCAAGCACAACCGTTTTAACTCTTCATAATCATTCAACTGTGCCGAAATATCGCCCTCTTCTAACTCTGCCATTGCATAGCGGGGTTCAGCAAAAATCATCACCCCCATCGCATTTTGCAGGAAGTAGCCACAAGTTTTTGTCCCAATCACCAAAAAGAAGCTATCTTCAATTTTTTGGTATAACCACGCCACGCAGCTAATTGGGCAAAAGGTATGGTAATTTCCAGTTTCACATTCAAAGCTTAAAGCTTCTGGTTGTTGAGCGACAGTCATTTTGGTTTTTTCTCCCCTTGATATTTAATGGCAGGTCAACCAATTTCAGATTTTAGATTGACGATTTTGGATTGGTGACTGGGACAACAAAAATATCCTATGCCTGACGACAATTTCCCTACATTCCTAATCCAAAACCCCAAATCTAAAACTTAAAATT
>JBGTMK010000736.1:0-2571 GCA_041743605.1 Nostoc sp. | reverse complement strand
AAATCCGGTTGGCATTACTGGAACCTTGCACCTAGATGTATTAAATCTTACCCTACCTCGGATAGTGCCACTTTGTTTCCAACTTGATTGCTTATCAGACAAGTCCGCTTGTCAATAGGGTTTGAGACGCGCTGACCCTGGTCTAAACGTATCCTTGAGTAACCAATGCAGACAGCTTCATTGATGATATCTTGTAACAATGCCCGACCGATTCCTTTTCGGCGAAATTCTGGTCTTACATACATCCTTTTAATTTCGCCAACATCTTCACCAATCTTTCGCAAGCAAACACAGCCGACTATTTTTGCCTCGGATTGTCCCAGAAGCAAGCTTCCTGAAGGGGGTAGAAATTCGTGAAGTTGAGTCATATATTGCTCAAAGAATGTATTAACATCTAAATTAATGCCGAATTGATCACTGAATATTAACTTAGTCTCTTTAAAATATTCCCAAAATATTTCCTGTATATGAGATTTATGTTCGTCAGTCTCTATCTGAATAATTTTAAGCAAAGTTTATCCTTCCGCTAAATCATTAAACAAAATCAAAAATTTAGAAATATCAATGCTCATCATTCCAGTAATTGATTTAACTGCCTTCAGCAATGGCAACGCAGCAACTCGGCAAGCTGTTGTGAAACAAATTTATCAAGCTTGTCATGAAATTGGTTTCATGTACTTGCAAAATTCGGGTATATCAAAAAACCTAATAAATCAAGTATTCACTCACAGCAAATCTTTCTTCAATTTACCTTTAGAAGTCAAGCAAAAGCAAGCTTGGAGTGATGAATTTAGTAACACGGGTTACGTTGGGATTGAGAGAGAGCGTCTTAACCCCAATAATCCAGGCGACTTAAAAGAGGCGTTGAATGTCAACAAACAAGCGGCTGTAGGGATAGATACTTCTATTGTCACCTTTTATGATAGTTGCACAGAACTAGCTAACACGATATTACAAGCTTATGCATTGGCGTTGGAATTGCCAGAAAATTATTTTACAACAAGACATAATCAACAAAATCATACCTTGCGACTATTACACTATCCCCCATTGCAGACACCAGTTAAACCCGGCCAAGTACGTGCTGGTGAACATTCTGATTATGGCACTATTACCTTACTTTTCCAAGATGACATTGGCGGGTTGGAAGTACAGACAACATCTGGAGAGTGGATTGCCGCACCTGCAATTCCTGATACTGTAATAGTCAATACTGGCGATTTAATGCAACGATGGACAAATCATGTATTTTGCTCAACCAAGCATCGAGTGATGATTCCCAGTGATAACAGGGTGAAGCAGTCCCGGTATTCTATCGCTTTTTTCTGTCATCCTAATGATGATAGCGAAATTACTTGTTTGGAAAGTTGCCAGAAAGAACAATCGCCTATTTATCCCCCTATCCTTGCGGGAGAATATCTTTTAAGTCGTTTACAAGCAAGTTATGGTAATTCGTAATTCGTAATTCGTAATTCGTAATTCGTAATGACGCTCGCGGACTCGCTACCGCTACGCTAACGTAATTCGTAGTTAAGAAAGATATTTAATATGAAAATATACGACTGGATTGTGGTTGGTGGTGGAATTACGGGTGCTGCACTCGCTTATGAATTAGTAAAAACAGGTTTTGCTGTACTTTTGTTGGAGCAGTACAGCACACCACAGAATGCAACTCGCTATAGTTATGGTGGGCTTGCCTATTGGTCTGGCAATACGCCACTAACTCGGCTATTGTGCGAAGAAGCGATCGCACGTTACCACATTCTATCTCAAGAGTTAGACGCTGATATCCAATTTCGGGAATTAGATTTATTACTTACCATTTCAGCCGCTAATGACCCAGAAGCAACTGCGGCATCATATAATCATTTTGCCATTCCACCTCGTTTACTCAGTGTCCAAGAAGCTTGTGAGTTGGAACCGCAGCTAAATCGAGAGGCGATATCTGGTGCTTTAACTGTTAAACATGGTCATATTCACCCAGAAAAAACAGCACAAGCTTACATCCAAGCTTTTTTGCGGGCTGGGGGTGAAATGCAGATTTCTCAAGTTTTGCAAGTCTTGCAAGATGGTGTCAAAACCACCACTGCAACTTTCCACAGCGCTAACGTTGTCATTTGTGCGGGTGGAATCAGCCGCCACCTTCTCAAATCTGCTGGTATTTCCATCAAGCTGTATTTTACCCATGCAGAAATCATTGAAACCCCACCCGTTGATATCAGGTTACGCACTTTAGTTATGCCGGCTAATCTGCAACGGTTTCAACTAGAAGCTGAATCTACTCAAGTTGATGAATCGTGGGATGAACTTGGTAATGATTTAGTACCGCCAATTTTAGATGCAGGTGCAATCCAGTTTCCAGATGGTAGTATCCGCATTGGTCAAATTAGCCGTGCGATCGCAGCTCCTCATGCCAAGGTAAACTCAGAGGTAAGCGAAAAATGGTTGCGAAGGAGTATTGGTCAAATTTTACCATCTTTGGAGAATTTACCAGGGATTTGGTATCATTGCTTAGTGGCATTTGGTAATAATAAACTCCCTTTAATTGGTGCTATTCCAGGATTTGAAAGC
>JBGTMK010000735.1:0-3549 GCA_041743605.1 Nostoc sp. | reverse complement strand
TATTGTGATACGTCTGGGTTTCAAGCATTTTTGAGCATTTAGTGTATTTTCCTTGCCCTGTATAGGTTTAAGGCTTGTTTAGTCCTCAAAAATGTTTAACGAACTTTGGGGGTTTAAGTCCTAGCCTTTGAAGGGCAGCGCGAATTGAAGCCTAAGCTAAATCCCCGGACGCTCACAGACTCGCTAACACAAAACGTAATTGCGTTAGCGGAGCGGGGCGTTAGCCCATTGCGAATTGGTTTAACTCCCCTTAACTCGAAAATGTGACGATATTCTAACGGTGGCTTTAGCTGCCGTTTTTTGTTGACGTTGCAAAAGTTTACATTTAGAATGGAATCGGCAAAATTCGATAAGTATTTATTCTTATTTATCCTGAAAAACTGACATTAAATGAGTATGTATTCTTGTCAAAAGCAAAAATTTAATCTTTTAAACTTCAATAAAGTTTACAAAAGTATGGATTACTTAATATAATGAAATTAAAAGCGAGAAGGCAAATTGATTGTCAGAAGTGATGAATGCTATTGAATTTCCCTGGCTAACAGCCATAATCCTCTTACCCTTGGTGGCTGCCTTAGCCATTCCCTTAATTCCAGACAAAGAAGGTAGAACTGTTCGGTGGTATGGTTTGGGAGTTGCGATCGCCGACTTTGCACTGATGATTTGTGCCTTTTGGTATAACTACGACTTTCATAGTTCAACACTCCAACTTGTAGAAAACTATCCTTGGATACCGCAGTTAGGTTTGCATTGGGCTGTGGGGGTTGATGGTTTATCGATGCCCTTACTGCTTCTGACAGGCTTAATAAATACCCTCGCAATATTCGCGGCTTGGAAAGTTACTACCAAGCCGCGATTATTTTATGGTTTGATGTTAGCGATGTATAGCGCCCAGCTTGGCGTATTTGTCGCCCAGGATTTGCTGTTGTTCTTCCTCATGTGGGAAATCGAGTTAGTACCGGTTTACCTGCTGATTTCCATCTGGGGAGGACAAAACCGCCGTTATGCGGCTACTAAATTTATTCTTTATACCGCCGCTGCATCAATATTTATCTTGATTGCTGGTTTTGCAATGGCATTCTCTGGAGATACCGTCACTTTCGATATGGCGGCTCTAGGAATGAAGGAATACCCTAAAACCTTGGAATTGTTGGTTTATGCAGGTTTCTTGATTGCCTTCGGTGTGAAGTTGCCAATTTTCCCTTTACACACTTGGCTACCTGATGCCCACGGTGAAGCGTCAGCACCCGGTTCGATGATTTTGGCTGGTGTGTTATTGAAAATGGGTGGTTATGCGCTTATCCGCTTCAATGTGGAAATGTTGCCTAATGCCCATGTGACTTTTGCCCCAGTGCTGGCAATTTTGGGTGTGGTTAACATTGTCTACGGTGCTTGCTGTGCTTTTGCTCAAACCAATCTCAAACGGCGCTTGGCTTACTCTTCAATTGCCCACATGGGATTTGTGCTGATTGGGATTGCTTCTTACACAGAACTGGGTATTAGCGGTGCAGTGCTACAGATGGTTTCTCACGGCTTGATTGCTGCTAGCTTGTTCTTCTTGTCTGGCGTGACTTACGATCGCACTCACACCCTAATGATGGATAAAATGGGCGGTATGGCTAAGGTAATGCCCAAAACCTTTGCTCTGTTTACCATTGGTTCAATGGCTTCTCTCGCCTTACCTGGAATGAGTGGTTTTGTGGGTGAGTTGATGGTATTTCTGGGTATTGCCACCAGTGATGTTTACAGTTCCAGTTTCAAAGTTGTAGTGGTGCTGCTGTCAGCGGTTGGCGTGATTTTGACACCGATTTATTTGCTGTCGATGCTGCGTCAAGTGTTCTACGGTGAGCAAAGTCAAGAGTTGCACTTGGATGCTGTGATATCTGATGTCAAACCCCGCGAAATATTTATTACCGCTTGTTTGCTGCTACCAATCATCGGAATTGGTTTTTATCCCAAATTAGCAACGCAGACTTATGATGTGAAGGCAGTAGAATTGGCTGCTCATGCTCGTCAAGTTCTACCAGTTGTTGCTCATCAACAACCATCAAGTCTGTACTCACGGATTTTGTCTGCACCAACATTGGCTACTTCTCAAGTTGAAACTTCGATTAACATTTCTGAGTAAATTAATTTCCCATTAAGGGGCTGCAAGTAAATTCTAAATATTAGGGGAATCAAGGGGTGGTTTGATAACCACCCCTAAACTTTTTGTATTACTTGAAGGAAATATTTCAAAATTCAAAAATAAGCCCTGGATGCTTTGTAAGTAATCGTATAGAATTAATTACACAAATAGATTACAAGGGATGCTATTTTTGCAAAAATCGAAGAATGGCAAGAGCGCAACATTAGCATTTTTTAACTACCGACTTATTCTCCTCACTTAAATTTAATTGAAATTTTGTGGCGGTTTATTAAGTATGAATGGATTCCTCTCGATGCTTACAAAGATTGGAAAAATTTTGTTGCATCCATTGAAAAAATCCTGAGAAAATTTGGAGAAAATTATGTAATTAATTTTGTCTGACTACTTAAATCATGGGACTAGGACATTTTAGCTAAAATTTGACTGACTCAAAACCTTCTGTATGCTGTAAAGTTAGTTGTGAATGGCGCGATGGCTTCGCCGGTTCGCAAAGCGATCATCGCATAGGTTGAAATGATACCTGCTTTTGAATTGATGAAAATTGAACTAGCGATCGCTATTTATCAATCAATATTTAAACCTAGCCTACAGCAAACTCAGTATCAGAGCGCACCCTAGCAGGTTGAAAACCCAAAACTATATCTTCATGTGGTACACCCAATTTTAATAATTCATAGGCAATCCCATCTTCCGTACCATCATATTGAATCCAAATCTTGCCATTTTTAATATCCAAATGTAGCAAACATCCATAATCCCTGATATCATTCTGCTTCCAACCCACATACACCAATTGATAGCGATCGCGCTCCGTATCAAAAATAGGTTGAGCCTCAACATCTTTTGCCGATTTCATCGAGCGATCGGCTTTTGCTTGGATTAGTTGTTGAATATATTGCCTGTAGAGAGCTACTTTATCCATTGCTCAATTGTCTCCTTTTCTAAGTCATAAACTAAAAGCTTAATTTGACTGCGTTCTACCACTCTATTAATAAAAGCTAAGTTAAAAAAGGTTTGATAAACAAAACGAGGTACTGCTAAATATAAAATTCGCTCTGGATCTTCATCTTCTAAAGCATACCGATAATCTAAAAACTGTCCATGCGCCAAATGAAAATCAGAAATCCTTGAGGGACTAATAAAACTTTTCACCTCAACCGCAATTTTATCATTTCCCCTTTGGGCACCAATAATCTGTTCCGCCCCAATGTCTATATACATTTCAACTCCACCTATACGCAATTCGTATGGATCGTGAGTAGGGTGTTGACTCTGTGGCTTTTTAGGAGTTAAGAAATCATGCAAATTATGTGTAGTCATTGCGAGCTTTGCGAAGCAATCGCAAAGTCTCTGGGATTGCTTCGCAAAGCTCGCAATGACACAAGAGAGATTTTGCCCTG